>JAZURC010000099.1:0-13162 GCA_045606005.1 Clostridia bacterium | reverse complement strand
CTCCTGTAAATAAGCCGTATCCATAGCTGACATGGCATACATCCTCCTTTGTACCGCCCACAGCCATAATGGCACGGGCACAACAGTCTTCCCAGAGGTCAATATCATGCTGGGAATAAAAAGCAACCACCCGTTTTCCTGTAGTCCCGCTGGTGGACTGAATTCTGACACACTCGGAAAGAGGCTTTGCCAGCAATCCGTAAGGGTATGCTTCTCTTAAGTCGCTTTTGGTCAGGAAGGGGAGCTTATGTAGGTCGGCAGTAGACTTGATGTCATCTGGGGTAACCCCCTTTTCGTCCATAAGCTTTTTGTAATAAGGCACATTTTCGTAAACATGCTTGACTTGCTTTACCAAGCGTTCGTCCTGCAGTGCCTTGATTTTCTCCGGAGAGGCACATTCAATCTCCGGTTGATAATAGTTTCCCATTTTTTGTCATCTCTTTCCTATTTTAATTCATATCCTAAAGCAAATGCTTTTTGATTTACCTCTAAAAATTTAGGGGGAACGGTTGCCTTTAACGCCTCTTCAAACTGTTCCAGTTTTATGGGGCTGTGTGCTGCAAAAACACCCATCAGCACCACATTGGTGGCTTTCGCGGTTCCTGCCTCGATTGCTTTTTCCAAGGCATTTACCGTAACTGTTTTGATTCCCTTTTGCTTCAATGTATCCAAAATATTTTTGGGATATTCCATGGCTCCCGTAATCACGGGCATAGGGTCTTTTTGCTGAGTATTGACAATCAATGTCCCTTCCGGTTTTAAATATTCAATCCAGCGATATGCTTCCAGCTCCTCAAAGGCGAGGATGACATCAGCCGATCCTTTTTCCACAATGGGGGAGTGAACCTTATCACCGTAACGAACAAAGGTTACAACACTGCCGCCTCTCTGGGACATACCATGCACCTCAGAAACCTTTACATCATATCCTTCCAAAACCGCTGTCTGTCCTAATATTCTGCTGGCGAGCAAGGTTCCCTGACCGCCAACACCAACAATCATTATATTCATAGTTGCTTTCGTCCTTTCTTATCCGATGGCACCGGGTTTGCAAACCTGCTTACACAGTCCGCAACCGTTACATACCGTTTGGTCAATGGCCGGTCTGCCGTCTTTTAAAGAAATGGCAGGACAGCCGATTTTCATACACATTTTGCAGTTCACGCATTTTGTTTCATCAATGGAAACAGGACCGGGGAATGCGACATTTTTCAGCAATGCACAAGGTCTGCGTGCAATGATAACAGAAGGTTCTTTTGCTATCAATTCTTCTTTGATTGCCTGCTCCAGTCCTTTTAAATCAAAGGGATCTTCCACTCTCACACGGTTGATGCCTAAAGATTTGCAAAGAGCCTCTAAATTGATTGCAGTGGTCTGGTCGCCCTTTAAGGTCTGACCGGTGGTGGGATTTTGCTGATGACCCGTCATGCCGGTAATGGGGTTATCCAAAATGATGACCGTTCCGGTAGACTGATTGTACACCAGATTTACAAGACCGGTAATACCGCTGTGAACAAAGGTAGAGTCACCCAAAATTGCCACCGTGTTTTCTGCAGAGGCATTGTCCGCCTTTTCCATTCCATGCATCATACCGATGCTGGCACCCATGCAGACGCAAGTGTCAAGACTTTGCATAGGAGCAAGAGCCCCTAAGGTGTAACAGCCAATATCACCCGTTACACGAACGCCCAGCTTTTTCAGAGTATAATGGACTCCTCTGTGAGGACAACCTGCACACAAAACAGGAGGACGAACAGGGAGAGTTTCATCAATTTTAAAGGTTTCGTTTGTTTCGCCCAAAACAACAGAACGAATCAGCTCTGTGCTGTATTCACCTTCCATAGGAAATTTGTCTTTCCCAATAACCTCCAACCCTAACTGACGGCAAAATTCTTCTGTCACAGGCTCCAATTCTTCTATCACATAGACGGTTTCATATTGCTTGCAGAAATTTTTAATTTTTTCCTCCGGCAGAGGGTAGGTCATGCCAAGCTTTAATACACCTGCATCAGGCAGGGCTTCTTTTACATACTGATAAGAAGTACAAGAGGTAATGACACCGATTTTGCCCTTCCCCTTTTCTTCTCTGTTAAACTCTGCGGTTTCTGCTAAATTTGCCAAATCCTTCATCCGTTTTTCCACCAAAGGATGACGAACCTTTGCCATAGCAGGCATCATCACATATTTGCCCGCATTTTTTACATAGTCCTTCTTTTCAAACCCTTCCGGTTCGCAAAGCTCTACCAAGCTCTGAGAGTGAGCCACTCTTGTGCATAGCCGTAAGATCACAGGAGTGTCGTATTCTTCAGAAAGCTTGAATGCCAATTTGGTAAATTCCTTACATTCTGTACTGTCAGAAGGCTCTAATACGGGGATTTTAGCTGCGATAGCAATCCGTCTGGTATCCTGTTCGTTCTGACTGGAATGCATTCCGGGGTCGTCTGCCACAACAAGGACCAAACCGCCGTTTACTCCTGTATAGGATGCGGTAAACACAGGGTCAGCCGCAACATTTAAGCCAACATGCTTCATACAGGCGGCAGCTCTTGCTCCCGCTACCGCTGCACCAATGGCGGTTTCGGCTGCCACCTTTTCATTTGGTGCCCATTCTGCATAAATGTCATCATACAAAGCGGCAAATTCCGTTACTTCCGTGCTGGGGGTTCCGGGGTAGGATGAAACCACTTTTGCGCCGGCTTCATAAAACCCTCTTGCCACAGCTTGGTTTCCCAATAAAATCTGTTTCATTCTTACTTATTTCCTTTCTTCATTGGATTGTCAATTATTTCTTTTTTGCTATAATCTTGGGGCAAAGCGCATTGATAGGACAATGCTCGCAATCAGGCCGTTGTGCTTTACAATAAGCACGACCGTGAAAAACCAGAGTATGGCAAAATTTTGTTTGATAGTCCTCGGGGACAATTTTTTTTAGTTCCATTTCGATTTTAACCGGATCCTTTTGCTTGGTCAGCCCCATTCTGTTGGAAAGGCGGATGCAGTGAGTATCCACCACAACCGAGGGCAACCCGTACACATCGCCCAAAATGATATTGGCTGTTTTCCGACCCACACCGGGAAGTCTGGTCAGTTCCTCCATGGTGCCGGGAACCGTACCGTCAAATTCATCCCGAAGCATCTGACAGCATCCGATAATGTTTTTTGCTTTGTTGCGGAAAAATCCTGTGGAATGAATGTATCCTTCCAATTCCTTTTGGTCTGCCTCCGCAAATGCGTCTATAGTAGGATACCGCTCAAACAGGGCAGGAGTCACAAGATTGACCCTTGCATCGGTACATTGAGCAGCCAACTGAGTGGCAATCAAAAGCTCATGGGCTTTTTCAAAATTCAGAGAACAGCAGGAATCCGGATAGGTTTGCTCCAGGACAGGACGAATCTCGGCAATCAATTTTTGTTTTTTATTCATAAGAACCTGGTCCCTTCTTAGATTCTTACATATAAGTATAACACATTCCAAAATCAATGTCAATGTTTTCAGAAACGCAAAAAGCCTTTTATTTTTTAATAAAAATCATGGAAATACTTGAAATTTTATGAAAATTGTAATATAATGAAAAAAAGAAATTTTATTTGAAAGGATTGAATGATATGGCAGGATTTTTAAAACAAAAGAAAATCGACATTTCTTTTAAACGTTATTTTATTGATGCATTGGGTGCAATGGCAATGGGGTTGTTTGCCTCGCTGCTGATTGGTACCATATTCGGAACCATTTATGATAAAACAGGAATTCAGTTTTTTGCTACCATGAAGGAATATGCAGTTGCGGCACAGGGACCTGCTATGGCAATCGCGGTTGCCTCTGCTTTGGAGGCACCTCCGTTGGTTCTTCTTTCCATGTGTGCTGTGGGGTACGGAGCCAATTCTCTGGGCGGTCCCCTTGGCGTGTTCTGTGCGGTGGTTGTTGCAACTGAATTGGGAAAACTGGTTTCCAAAACAACAAGGATTGATATTATTGTGACGCCTACCGTGGTCATTGCCTCCGGTACGGGGATGACTCTTTTAACAGGCCCCTGGATTGCTAAGATTATGAGTGCTGCGGGAAACCTGATTATGACCTGTACGGAATTGCAGCCGTTGTTAATGGGTATTTTGGTTTCTGTGTTGGTTGGAATTGCATTAACCCTCCCCATAAGCTCTGCGGCAATTTGTGCCTCTCTCGGATTGGTGGGCTTGGCAGGGGGTGCGGCAACGGCGGGATGCTGTGCTCAGATGGTTGGCTTTGCGGTAATGAGCTTTCAGGAAAACGGATTTGGCGGTATTATTGCCCAGGGTTTGGGGACTTCTATGCTGCAAATGGGGAATATTATGAGAAATCCCCGTATCTGGATTCCGCCCATTTTGGTTTCTGCTATTACAGGACCTTTAGCAACCTGTCTTTTTAAAATGGAAAACGGAATTGCAGTTGCCTCCGGTATGGGAACCTGCGGTTTGGTGGGACCTATCGGTGTTCTGGCGGCAGGCCATACGGACCTGTTTAGCATGGTCGGAATGATTCTGATTTGTTTTGTGCTTCCCGCTGTTCTGACGCCTATTGTTGCCTATCCTCTCCGTAAAGCAAAATGGATCAAACCAAATGATTTAAAATTGGATTTGTGATATGATGAACCGTAAAAAAATAAAAATGCTGTTGTTATACATACTGTTTGGTGCAGGGACAACGATTGTGAATCTGCTGTCATTTGAATGGCTCTATTATCGGGTTGCTGCAGGGACGATTGTCAGCAATACCATTGCCTGGATTGGTGCTGTGTTGTTTGCCTTTGCGACGAACAAATGGTATGTATTTGAAAGCAAGAGCTGGAATTTGAAATTGACAGTCCATGAGTTCATTTCCTTTGTCGGATGCCGCGGTGTAACGGGCTTACTGGACCTTGTTGCCATGTATATAACGGTTGACTGTTTTCACTTCGAAGCAATGGTTATGAAGGTTTTGGTGAATATACTGGTGATTTTGTTAAATTATATTGCAAGTAAAATTATTTTTAAGAAGAAATAACAACGATTGATACAAGGAGAAAGAAAAATGATTGATGCAACTTCTTACGGTTTTGCTCCGGAAAAAGACGGGGAAGAAAACGCTGCCGCATTACAAAAGGCGGTGGAACAGGGGGGGACGATTATCATTGACCGTCCCGGTATTTATGATTTGTCCGAACCCATTTTGATTGGTGACGATACCACAATCTTGTTTGGTGCGGGGGTTTATATCCGCCGTCAAAAAAGCAAGTCCGGCGAAATAAGCTATGTTTTTGTAAACAAAGGGGCATATACCAGAACCTATAATAAAAATATTAAACTGATTGGCTTACATTTGATTTGCAATGATGTCCAATGCGGTACGACCGGCGGAAACAAGCTGGTTCCCGGACTTCGGGGGCATCTTTCCTTCTTTTATGTCAAGAATCTGGAAATCCGTGATTTTGAATCTCTGGATTTGCCTTCCATTAATTTCGGAATTCATGTTTGTACTTTTGAAAATATTATTATTGAGAACATTCATGTGGAAGGAAGAAAGGATGCAGTGCATCTGGGACGGGGAAATAAATTTGTGATTCGTCACGGCGTGTTCCGTACCTTTGATGACCCAATCGCTTTGAATGCTCACGATTATGCAAGCTCCAATCCTCAGCTTGGCTGGATTGAAAATGGGATTATCGAGGATTGTTATGATATGGATGATGAGGATACGGTAGGATATTTTTGCCGTGTGCTGGCAGGCTCCTGGACGGATTGGAAAGAGGGAATGGAGGTTCAGAATTCTGACACGGTTGTATGCAATAACCGTCTTTATCGGGTGCTGATGAGTCCGGACGGTACGGTTTACCGTTCTGTAACCCCTCCTTGTCACGAGGAAGGAATCAAAGAATATGACGGTATCCGATGGGTCATGGTACAAGAGGATGTAATTTACAACTGCGGTTGTAGAAACGTCCATTTTAAGGATATTTTCCTGCAGAAAAAAAGACCTGTTGCGTTTTCTCTGCACTTTGATAAGGATGACTACTCCAGAAGCTATTATCCCCACTCTCAGGCACCGGTACAGGAAAATATTATTTTTGAAAATATTTATTTCCAGAATGATATTCCTGTTTTGCTTTATTCCAGAACGCCTGTAGATACGGTAAAGCTGATTAACTCGGTGATGGAAAACAGCGAAATCCAGCTTGAAGATATTGAAACAGACGGAATTGTTTATCCGAAAACCAATATTTTATTTTCCGGCACAACCTTCCGTGGGAAGGGCGGACGCTTGATTTCCTGTCAGGGCAGACAAAGAGCGGAAGCGAAATTTATCGGCAGCTTGCCGGAAGAAGGATTTTCTGCAACGGTAACGGGAAATGTAATCGTCAGTCAGGCAGATTTCCCTGTGAAAGCAGAGTAGAAAAGCAGGATCATTCAGCCGGATAATTTTTGGCAGATGGTTTTCCCTGACTTGAATGATAGAATATTGATTTATATATAAAAAGGGAATGCAAAAAAGTCTCTAAAAGTGAACCGACCCCTAAAAGTTAGACCAAAATCTAACGATTAGGGGGGCGGTTTTTTTATGGCACGATATAAGTTTTTTGATTTTTATGCAACCCCTCGTATTACCAAAGCCAAAAATGTAAAATAAATACAAAAAACGGCTTGCAATATGTTTTTTTTTGTGATATACTTAAAATAAATATATAAGGGAGGAAGACAGATATGATTTACGAAAACGATCATGGTATTTCTGATTCGGATCTTAAGGCGGCTCTGGAGAAATCGATTGAAGGCCGAGAACTGAAACGGGTATTGATTCTGCCTCCGGATTTTACAAGAATGTATTCCGGTGCCGGTAAAATAACAGCGATTTATTACGAACTGCTGAAGGACCAATGTCAGGTAGATATTATGCCTGCGTTGGGAACCCATGCCCCCATGACCGAAGAAGAGTGGAAGGCGTTCTTTGGGGAAGGAGTACCCTTTGACAGAATGATTGTTCATAACTGGCGTAACGATGTGGTAAAGGTTGGTGAGGTTCCTGCTGAATTTGTATCTCAGGTTTCCGAAGGGCTTGTTAAAAACAGCATTGATGTTGAGGTGAACCGCCGTCTTATGGATTCCTCCTATGACCTGATCCTTTCAATCGGACAGGTTGTGCCCCACGAGGTTGTGGGTATGGCAAATTACAGTAAGAATATATTCGTGGGTTGCGGTGGCTCTTCTATGATTAACTCCTCCCATATGCTGGGTGCTTTTTACGGTATGGAACGAGTTATGGGCAAGGATTTTTCGCCTGTTCGTCGCGTGTTTGACTATGCAGAGCAGAACTTCATTGCAGACATTCCTCTGCTCTATGTCCTGACCGCAACAACCAACCGTGGTGACGATGTAACGATACACGGTCTTTATATCGGCAGAGAGCGTGAAAATTTTGAAGCGGCAGTCAAAAAAAGTCAGGAAATCAATCTGACACATATGAAAAAACGCCTTGAAAAGGTTGTGGTGTATCTTGACCCCAGAGAGTTTAAGAGCACCTGGCTTGGAAACAAGTCGATTTACCGTACCCGTATGGCGATTGCTGATGGCGGTGAGCTGATTGTTCTTGCTCCGGCGGTTGGCAGATTCGGTGAGGATGACGAAAACGACCGTCTTATCCGTAAGTACGGTTATGTGGGCAGAGAAGAGGTTCTCAAACTTGTGGATGCTCCCGAAAATGATGATCTGAGAGAAAACCTCTCCGTTGCGGCACATCTTATTCACGGCTCATCTGACGGAAGATTTAAAATTACCTATTGTGCCGGCAAGCTTTCTGAAGAGGAGGTTCGGGGAGCGGCATTTAATTACATTCCCTATGAGGAAGCGGCAGCAAAATACAATCCCGAAAAACTGACCGACGGTTTTAACACGGTTGACGGTGAAGAAATTTTCTATATTTCCAATCCTGCACTGGGACTGTGGGTTTGTGATGATTAAGGAGCGGGAAATGAAATTGATTGATTTGCATACACACTCCCTGTGCAGTGACGGTGCGCAGACCCCTGCAGATGTTGTCCGCACTGCAAAGAAAGCGGGACTTTCTGCTATTGCTCTTTCCGACCACGATTCGGTAGAGGGCGTTCAGGAAGCCATGGATGCGGGAGAGACACTCGGGGTGGAGATCATTCCGGCGATTGAGCTTTCTGCTCAATCGGATACGGAGCTTCATATTCTGGGATATTTTATCGATATCCATAACAAAAAGCTTAATGATACCATGGCTTATGCTTTGCAGGTCCGTGCCGAGCGTCAGGAAGAAACCTGCCGAAAACTGAACGAACAGGGCTTTGATATTACCATGGATGAGGCGATTGCTGAGGCTCACGGAAACCCCGTTCTCTGTCGGGCACATTTTGCTCAGATTATGGTGAGAAAGGGCTATGCCGAGTCGGTTAAGGAGGCTTTTACAAAGTATCTTTCGGTTGGCTGTTATGCCTATTCAAACCGTCAGGCGCTTACAGGTCCGGAGGCGGTTTCTCTGATAAAAGAGGCGGGGGGAATTGCGGTTGCGGCACATCTGCATTTGATAAAGCTTCCCGACGATGAACTTAAGGAATATCTGAAAAGTCTGATTCCCTACGGGCTTAGCGGTGTGGAAGGGTATTATACCGATTATACTCCTGATATGGAGGTAAGATACCGCCAAATGGCAAAGGAGCTTGGGTTGGTCATTTCGGGCGGTACCGATTATCACGGTGCAAACAAACCGCACATTTCGATTGGAAAAGGCAGAGGAAATATGGAAATTCCCTATAGCGTGCTTGAAGGGTTGAAAGCGCGCCATAGAGAAATCCGCTGTTAATGATGATACTATTATTTAATTTATTTTTATAGGAGGATTTATCATGAAAAAAGCTGATATTGGCCTGATTGGCCTGGCTGTTATGGGCGAAAATCTCGTCCTCAACATGGAGTCAAAGGGCTTCACTGTTGCTGTTTTTAACCGTACAACCGATAAGGTTAAAAACTTTGTGGAAGGCCGCGGTGCCGGCAAAAATATTATTGGCAGCTACTCTTTGGAGGAGCTTGTTGCAAATGTTGAAAAACCCCGTAAGATTATGATGATGATCAAGGCAGGCTCGGCAGTCGATGCTACGATTGAATCATTGCTTCCTCTTTTGGATGACGGTGATATTATCATCGACGGCGGTAACTCCCATTTTCCGGATACCGTTCGCCGTACAGCTTATGTGGAATCAAAGGGTAAGCTCTATATCGGTACCGGTGTTTCCGGTGGGGAAGAGGGTGCTTTGAACGGTCCTTCTCTGATGCCCGGTGGCTCTCCCGATGCATGGCCTCATGTAAAGGATATTCTTCAGGCAATTTGTGCAAAGGTTGAGGACGGTTCACCCTGCTGTGACTGGGTTGGTGAAAACGGCGCAGGTCACTTTGTAAAGATGGTTCATAACGGTATTGAGTACGGTGATATGCAGCTTATCTGTGAGGCTTATCACCTTATGAAGAATATGCTTGGTATGTCCGATGATGAGATGCATGGGGTTTTTGCTGAATGGATGAAGGGCGACCTTGACAGCTATCTTGTTGAAATTACCCGTGATATCTTAGGCTACAAGGATGAAAACGGCGAACCTATCGTTGAAAAAATTCTTGATACAGCAGGTCAGAAGGGAACAGGAAAATGGACAGGGATTGCTGCATTGGATGAGGGCGTTCCCCTTACACTGATCGGGGAAGCTGTTTTTGCCCGTTGTCTGTCTGCTATGAAGGATGAACGTGTTCAGGCTTCTAAAGTGTTGCCCGGCAAGGCTGAAGCTGCTCCTACCCTCAGTGCTGAAGAAAAGGCTGAATGGATTGAAAATATCCGTTGTGCATTGCTTGCCTCCAAAATTGTTTCCTACGCACAAGGATATACCCTTATGCGTGCTGCTGCAAAGACATACAACTGGAACCTTAACTACGGCGGTATTGCTCTTATGTGGAGAGGCGGATGTATTATCCGTTCCGTATTCCTGGGCAAAATCAAGGATGCTTTTGACGCCAATCCCAATCTTACCAATCTGCTGTTAGATCCTTACTTTACCGATAAGATTGCATCCCTCCTTCCCGGATGGCGTAAGGTGGTTGCGCAAGGCGTTATGTGCGGTATGCCTACACCGGCATTTTCCTCTGCTCTTTCGTATTATGACGGTTACCGTTGCGAACGTCTCCCTGCTAACCTTCTTCAGGCGCAGCGTGACTTCTTCGGTGCTCATACCTACGAACGCGTGGATGCTCCCAGAGGTGAGTTTTTCCATACCAACTGGACAGGTCATGGCGGAAATACTGCTGCTACGCAGTATATTGTATAATTTGAGAAAGTGAGGGATTTTTTGTGAAACTCCGTGAAAACTGCAAATATGCACTGGTTGTCCCTACAAGTATGGGTGTTCGTATCACCCCTCCTAACGGTCAGCCGGTTGCTTCTTCCAATATGTTTATGATGCAGGCAACATCTGCTGAAACGAATGTTGCTTCCATTTCATCCTATCTCGGTCTTCCCACAAAGGTTCTCACAACCTTTGTCAAAGACAGTCCCATTGCTGATTTTATAAAGCGTGACCTTCGTTCACGTGGTATGGACTATGAGGGCAAGGAGGTAGAACAGGGCGATCCGTGGGGATACCGTCATCAGTTCAATATCGCAGATTCCGGTTATGGCTCCCGTGGGCCTCGTGTGTGCAATGACCGTGCAGGAGAGGTTGGTCGTACCCTGAATATCAAGGATTTTGACCTTGACCGGATTTTTGGCGAAGAGGGTGTAGGAATTCTGCATCTTTCAGGGCTTATCGGCGCTTTGTCTCACGAAACAAGTATCTTTTGTCTTGAGCTTGCAAGAGCGGCGAAAAAGTACGGCACTCTTATTTCCTTTGACTTAAACTACCGCGCTTCCTTCTGGAAAGGACGGGAGCAGGAACTTCACGATATTTTCACCGAGATTGCATCGGTTGCTGACATCCTGATTGGTAACGAAGAGGACTTTCAGCTTTGCCTCGGTGTTCAGGGACCTGAAGCAGGGGGCAAGGATATTGCATCTAAGATTGAGTCCTTTAAGGAAATGATTACCAGAGTAAAGGCTCAGTTTCCGAATGCTTCTGTGTTTGCAACAACTCTCCGTCAGGTTGAAAATGTAAATTCTCATTTGTGGGGAGCGATTATGCTCGCAGGTGATGAGTGGCAGGTTGTTGAACCGAGAAGAATTACCGTTCTTGATCGTATCGGTGGTGGCGACGGGTTCGTTGGCGGTCTGCTTTATTCGATTCTGAAAGGCTGGGAAAGCGAAAAATGGATTCAGTTTGGATGGGCTTCCGGCGCACTGGCAACTACATTTTTAACGGACTATGCACAACCGGCAGACGAGGAAGTTGTCTGGAGTGTATGGGGCGGAAACGCAAGAGTTAAGAGATAAGTTTAATCAATAAAGGGGCAGCAGCAAAATGAAATCATTTTGCTGCTGCCCCTTTGGGGTTGGGGAAAAATAGTGCAGAATGAACAAACTCAACAAATGGGATTACCATCCCATTTGTCGTGCCAGAAGTCGTATGTGGATACGGCGAGAGGCGATGTTTGTTTATAGCATAAAGCAATTTATTCTGTGAAATTTGTTGTCAAACAAATTTCTACATTAGATTTTTTTAAAATCTTTTTAATTGATCATTTTCAATCATCTAATCATACTATTTTTCTGCTTTATGCGGTCTGTGCATTTTGCTACAGCCCCTTTCTTTTTTTATATATGCTGTAGGCGACATACTTGTTTGTTTTTTAAATGCCTTTGAAAAATGATACACATCGCAGTAGCCAAGATCAATCGCAATTTCCGAAACGGAAAAATATCCGCTCTCAAGCATTTCCTTTGCTGCTGAAATTCTTAAGTTATCCCGATATGCCAAAATGGTATATCCTGTTTGTTTCAAAAACTTTGTACGCAGGTACGAAAGGGATAGGGCACAAATACCAGACAATTCCTGACCCGAAAAGTTCTTTTTAAAATTTTCGTGAATATAGCTGATAGCACGGGAAATATCCTTGTCAGTATCATAAGAGCGATATAAAAGCCTTACAATGTCTAAATAAAATTTCAGGAGCTGTATTCTGCATTGTGTGTAGGAATCCCATTCTCTTGCCTGCCATATAGCGCATATTTTATGAATCGCTTGTATCTGCTTGTCGGTGCATTTGATGATAAAGGGAAGTTTTCCGAAATAATCTTCGTTTCCCTCAATGGACAGGTCATAGGCGCTTGTAATATAGGAACAACCATCGGGAAATGACAGCTCATATCTGTCATTTTTGCTTAAAAGAAGCATATCTCCCTGTTGTACGGTGTGTTGCTCACCATCGGAGTTGATTGCATACCCGATGCCTTCTGTAATCAATATAAACCCGTCCCATAGTCTTTGGGGATTAAAAAAATAAAATTTTTCAATTTCCTGTTTTTGTATGATTGTGGTCAGATTGGTTATGTCCAGCTTGATAAACTTATCCATAATCATCCCTCCTGATTCAAAACTATTATATAACACATTTTTTCTAAAGTCAATAGATTCTGTGTTTTTATTTGACTTGTAAGAGTTGTTTTGTACAAAAACGGCAAACTATCATACATTGACAAGAAAATGTGAAAAAGATATAATATACTCAAAAAATAAAGAAAGGTGAGAGATAGATGATTAAAGTTGAAAAATTAAGTATGCCGGCTGCATCTCTGGGTGAATTGAATCCCATGCCCGACATCAAAAATGTAAGTTATATCCATGCAGGATATGAAATGACCGATAAGATCAGAGACGACGAAAAAACCTATCTGGGAAAAGGTATGATTCCCACAATGCTTCCGTATCTGATACAGGACGGATATGACAGAGATAAAAAAATGAGAACCTTTACTACCATTGTGCTTGAAAACAGCAAGCTTAAGGCTACCTTTATGCCTGAGCTCGGTGGCAGACTCCGTTCTTTGTTTGACAAAGAAAAGAACAAAGAGATTCTTTATGTCAATTCTGTTTTCCAACCGGGAAATCTGGGACTTCGCAACGCCTGGTTCAGCGGCGGCGTTGAGTTTAATGTGGGTATCAAAGGACACACTCCTCTGACCTGTTCACCCCTTTGGTGTTCGATAGATACCTGTAAGGAC
>JAZURC010000098.1:0-11054 GCA_045606005.1 Clostridia bacterium | reverse complement strand
GCAGCAACGCTGCTGTCTACCCCACCGCTCATTCCTACCATAATTTTACTCATGATTTAATTCACGCACCTGCTCTATCATATGACATAATTTTTCTAAAATAACCGGCCAGCAATATTCTTGCTTGACATATCGCTTTCCGTTTTGTCCCAAGATTTTTCCGTTTTGAAGCAAATATTCTGTACCTTGGACAAATTCTTCATAACTATGAAAATAGATACCGCCATTGCTCTTTCTGCAATGCTCCTTGAGTACAAGACAATCTCCATTCACCAAAACAGGAATTTCCAGACTCATTGCTTCTAATAATACCATAGACAAGCTTTCGTATAGTGACGGTATGACCATCATATTACTGGCTGCGATTCCGTCAAACTTATCCTGATCGGATACAAACCCTAAGGAAATAATATCCTCCCGCTGCGGCGGTATCAGTTCTCCTGTTCCCATCAGTACAAGCTTCAGATTATCATTTCTTCTTTCCTTCAATTTAGAAAAATAATCAAACAGAATATGGCAACCCTTCTTTTCTGTCATTCGTCCCACGTACAATAAGAAGGGGTCGTCAATTCCGTATTTATTTCGAAACCGCTCAGCTGAAATATCTGCGGGTAGCTCTACCCCAACGCCACCGATTGCTTCAAACATGGGATGATGATGAAACAAACCGGAAACAAAGGACTGCTCCTCTTTTGTATTATAAAAAATACCTTTTGGAAGATGAAAGACACTTCTGAAAATATCACGGTAAATTGCAGGCTCATCATGGGCTGTGGGAATTAAAATGCATTTTTCAGGAACTGTTTGCAATCCTGCATAAGTAGTAAAATACAAGTAAGTGAAAAAGAGAAAAACATCATATTGATCTCTGTTGTATTTTAAAAAATGGATTAGTTCCAAACTCAACGGTCCTTGTTGCATCATCCAATTCATATCGTCGGCATACCCATAAGCACTCTGAATTCCGTTGGGATACCAGGGATGAGGGAACCCGTCTCTGGTACAAACGCAGGGAAATCGGTGCACAGTAACACCATTTAAAACTTCTGTTCCCGAAGGATATTCATTCTCCCAAGTATTATAATTTCTTGCACAGGTGGTGAAAACCGAAACCTCATATCGGGCAGTTAATTGCTCGGCAAGTTGACGGCAGTGAAGTTCAGCTCCGCCGTTGATTTCTGTTCCGTATCGCTGTACTACAAAAGCAATTCTTGGTCGTTTCATACATTCAATTCCTTTATCAGTTTTTCAAATTGTTCCCCTATTTTTTCCTCGGATAATTGTTGTAACCGCATTGTTTGTTGATCAATGATTTGTTTTCGTAAACCTTCATCATGGGTTAACTGAACCATCATTTCTGCAATTAAAGGGTAATTTTTCTCGTAAAATAAAACACCGCCGCTTCCTAATGTTTCAGAAATTGCACTTGAGGAATAGGCAAGAATGGGAAGCTGAAAATACATGGATTCCAACAAAGGAACACAAAATCCTTCATGCTCACTCATGGATAAAAAGAGGTCTGCTCCCCTGTACAGGCTTGTCATGACTTCATAACTGACTTTTCCTGTAAACACCACATCATTCTGCAAGTCTAAAAGAGTTGTCAGATGAACCAATTCGTTCAAATACTTTTCCATTCCCTGATAAGAACCGACTAAAAACAGTCTGCTTTCGGGACAGATTTTATGATACAGATAAAATGCCTTTATGACATCTTCTTGCCGTTTGTTCGGTGCAATTCTTCCTAAAAACAAAATATTCTTTTTATCCTTCATTTTACTAAGGAAGTCCTGATCAAACTGCTGTGACACATGTCCAAAATCATATAAAATCGGTAACACTCGCAAATTGGAAAACCCAAGTTCCCGCAATTCAGAACAGTTATATTCCGAAACCGCAATGCTCATATCATAAGTATCCGAAAGGGTTTTTAACTGTTCTCTGGCCTTTATACAAAGAGTCTGGCTGTGCAGATTGTAGCCTTCAAAAAATTCGGGCGGAGTAATATTATGATAGACAAAGACCTTTTTGACCCCTTTTATTTCTTTGATTTTTTCATTCAGTTCCGAACCGATTGCAAAGTGATGAATGAGTAAATCGCCTTCGGTATAGTCAGACGCTTTTTTTATTTTGGAAAGAAATGAGGGATGAATATTTTCTGCATAGATTTCGCTTTCAAACCCTAATCTTCTCAACCGTTTTTGCAAGGCAAAAGCATGGTCTGTGACAGCATCGCCAAATTGGATGTCCGCCAGAATCTGGTCAGCTCGTTTCATAACTGTTTCTCCTGCTTTAATTGTGCAAGCTCACTGCGTAATTCTTCTAATTCTTTCTTTTGCTGATAGTAGGCTGCCCACATGGTGTGATTAAATTCAACCTGTTGATCAAAGAGAGCATCTACATACCATTGAAATAATTTTTTTGTTTTTTGTTTGAAAAAAACAATCAGTTTTCCGCTCCGCTTTCGATGAGAAGTAATGGGAAAATCAGAAACAATTTCCCAACGGCGGTCGATATTGATGCTATGCTGCACATCCCCCACACGGCGTCTGATCTCACCGTCTGACAAAAACTCATAATCGGCTGGCTCGCGCTCAGCAGCTTTTTTCATAATTTCCTGCATCAATTCATCGTTTACATTTCCAAAGGTTTTCATTTATTCTTCCCCCTTGTTTTGTGACATTTCAGCCAAATACCGTTCTCCGATTTCCTTTGTATTCCCCATTTCCTTGATATGACCGTGATCTAACCAAACAACACGGTCACAAATCTCGTAAACATCCTCCATATTATGGGAAACAAACACAATCGTAATTCCCTGCTTTTTAAATTCTTTAATTTTTTCAATACATTTTTTTTGAAATTTTGCATCACCGACTGCCAGTATCTCGTCCATTAATAAAATCTGCGGTTCTACATGTACAGCTACTGCGAAGGCAAGGCGAATGTACATTCCTGAAGAATAAGTTCTGATTGGACTGTCAATAAAGCCTTCCAATTCGGAAAACGCAATAATACTGTCTAATTTCTTATCAATTTCCTTTTTACTTAAGCCAAAAATCGAGGCATTGATATAGATATTTTCACGACCAGTAAAATCAGGATGAAACCCCGCTCCCAATTCCAAAAGACTGGATACTCTGCCCTTTGTTTTGATTTGTCCTTCGGTGGGATAAATAATTTTAGTAATTAGCTTTAAAAGGGTACTTTTTCCAGAACCGTTGTGTCCTATCAATCCAACAGTTTCCCCTTGCTTGATATGCAAATCAATATTTTGCAACGCCCAAAAGGTATCCGCTTTTGAGGAACGCAGCATCAACAACCGTTCCTTTAAAGTGGTCGCCTTATCGTGATACCGTTTGAATTTTTTTGAAACTCCGATTACTTCAATCATTTAAATTTCCTCCGCAAAGCCGGGTTCCATTTTGTTAAAGATGAACACACCCGCAGTAAAAATAATGATAGCTTCAATTGCAGCAATACCAATTTCCGTGAAGTTCGGTGAAACTCCGTAATAAATAACATTTCGGAAGCCTTGTACCAAAGGCGTCATCGGATTGAATAACAATATCTTTTGAAGCCAGTCAGGAAGCATTGTAAGAGGATACACGATAGGAGTGGCATAAAACCATGCCATGGTAACAATATTTACAATATGTTCCAAATCACGGATATACACATTCAATGCCGAAAACATCAAGCAAAAGCCGGATACCGTTACATATAAAATCAATAACAGCAAGGGCAAAAACATAATATTCCAGGTCAATGGAATTCCTGCAATCAGCAATCCCACAAGCACAACAATCAAACCGTAAATGTAGTTCACAAGCCCCCCTGTTGCAACCGAAAGAGGCAACACCTGACGGGGAAAATAAATCTTTTTAACCAGATTGTAATTTTCAACAATACAGTCTGTACTGGCTTGCAACGATGTAGAAAAGAACAGCCACGGAAGCAAGGCAACAAATAAAAACATTGCATAGTTTTTTTCTTCAACACGCATTAAAAAAGGGAAAATCAACGCATAAATTGCCAACTGCATCAAAGGATTGATAAAGGTCCATAAAAATCCCAAAAAGGAACCCTTGTATCTTGTTTTTAAATCTTTCCGAACAAGACTTTTCAGCATTTCCCGATAGGCATATAATTCACTAAAAAATCGTTTCATATTTTACTTTTTCTCCTCAAGTACCTTAATCTGTTCCATAATACTTTGTGCCTGCTCCACGGCCTCGGTTATTGCGCTGCTTATATTATAATGAAGATCTCGTTTATTAAAATAATCAACGATTTCATTCACTAAATTAGCCAGACGCCCCATTGTTTTTTTTATTCCTGCAATATCATTGTTTTTCTGATATGTTTGTGCAGCTGTTGTATAAATAACCGCAAGATGTTCATAACTTTCATTGTACAAAGGAGACAGCTTGACCAAATTTTCAGCCATTTCACATCCTTCGTCAAACTTACCGATATTGACATAAAAGGTGGACAGTTCCTTCACTAACAAGTGGTCACGAGGGTTATATTGATAGGCTCGTTCATATGCATTCTCAGCCTGCTGAGCATAATAATACAGTTGTTTTTCATCACTCTGTGCAGCAGCTAAATGAAATGCAATATTCCCCTTGGTAATTGCATACATAGAATTTCCAGAATCAAGTGCTACCGCTTTAGACGCATATTCGTATGCCTTTTTATCATCTGTTGTCATATACTCGGCTGTTTTATAATAATTGGCCCATGCAATTCTTCCAATAAAACCGCAAATGAATATTAAAAGTGAGCAAAGAATTCCGATCCAACGAAGCCATTGTTTTTTTTGTGCTTGATTTCTAATTTCAATTCCGGAAAGCAAACTCAGAATCATCCAGACAGTGACAGTAACGGTATAATAAGTAAAATCAAAGTCGAACATACTGTGCACAAAAATCCCCGCAGCTGAAACATACAAAGGGACATAGATTTTTTTTGCTTCGGCATCGGCTTTCAGCAATTTTATAAACAGACGAAGCATGATAAAAATCAAAAATAGAAAAACAAGAATCCCTAAAATACCTGTTTCGACCATCAGATGAAGCAAAAAGCTGTGAGGGCTGTTTGACAGATAACGGTATGATTTGTACTCTCCGTATACATAAGGCCAACCTCCCCCTCCAATCCCCAAGAAAGGATATTGTTTAAATATAGTGAAGGCATCCCTATAAAAAGTCAAGCGCTCCGTAACTGTTTTTGATTCCAAAGTCAAAGAGGAAATTCTCTGAAGAATAGATTGAGGTAACAAATACTTCCCAAGCAATACAAGCAGTAAAATCAAAAGAATCAAAAAAACTCCTATTATAATAACATTTTTTCGGGTAATGATAAGTTTATCAGATTTCTTTTCCAATAGATACGCGAAAACTACTGCAAGGAAAACAGAAGCAATCATATAAATCAAAAACACAACTGTATTTTGTTCAGCCAAAGCATTACCGCAGCCTCTCATTATCAAGATTGCGGATAGAATAGTTCCAAGAACCGGAACAGAAGCTCCCCTCTCCCCTTTAGGCAATAAAATATAATAAAGTATTAAAATAAAAGGAAATAATAACCAAGTGCCTCTGGATGAGGAAAATACAACTGTTAACAATGCAATCATATTTCCGGCACTGATGAAAAGTTTACACCAAAGTTTTGTTGCTTTTGCATATAAACTCAGCCCGAATACAAACACACAAGTAAGCACAATCGCAGAGGTATTATGATATTGGAATAACGATGCAACTAAATTTCCGTCCTGAATATAAGCACCGTTGATATAGTAAAGCCCTGATGCTGCACCTAGTCCAATCAAAGACATGAACACACCGGCAAGATAAACAGTAACGACAAACCAATCTATTTTATCTTTCAATAATCTTTGTGTAAGGATGTACACCAAAAATGCACCGCTGTATTTCACCACTTCCATAACTGCATTACGAAGATAAAGTGCCTGAAAGCAAGAAATAAGGTAAATCACAACAACACATACAACAAACCAATCCAGACTTTTCCCAAAACTTTCTTTACAGGGAATCAGAAAAAATGTTACAAGCCCAAAGATTCCAAGAAGACTCAGATATACAAACTGTTCTCCTTCAAAATACATCCCCTTCATAAAAAAGGCAGAAAATGTTAAAAGAAGAAATAAAATTGCCAAAACGGATTCTTTTGAAATTTTTCTTTCCATTTTTTCACCTCGTAGTGTTAAAAGTTTTCAAGCAATGTATCTATTGAATTTTTATTGACAACAAATGAAACTTTTCCGTTGTAGGTAACTGCATAATTGCGTTCATTCATAGGATAAAATGCAATTTTTGTTTCCGTTCCGTCAGTCAATTTTGCAGCATAGGCTATGGTAGGTTCACCATCTGTAGCCGCATCATTTGTAAAGTCTACAATTTCTGCTGTCAGCAAAACTTGAAATTTTTCTTTCCATACATTACTCTCGACCTTTTTGTCGTTAAAGTAGTATTCTGTTTTATCGTCTGTTCTCTTAAGAACCATGGAAAATGCATTGCCCTGTATGGTTCCCACAATGGATTCTACCGTATCAATTTGGGGCAAATACACATAGCTTAACATAAAAGTCAAGGGACTGGTATTCAAAAATGCCAATGAATCTTTGGAAATTCCGAATACGCTTCCTTCGTTTCCCCACATAGCATAGCAGATTCCATCTTCATTCTCATTGCCGATAATCAACACATCTGTTTCCTTTTCGGCAGATAATTGCAGTTTATAAGAAGGTTTGTCAAACCCGCATTCCGACGGGGTTAACTCATCGTAAAATTCTATTATTTTCAATTCCAAAGCAGGAGTAATAAAGCTTTCGGAAAAAGAGTTACCATACACTTCCCTTGGGTAAGGCTCTGTCATTTCCCATTGTTGTTGCTGAACTCTTTTTATTCTGTAAGAAGTTTCACCTACTTGATAGAAAACTTCCTTCAAACCTTCTTCAGATGTAGAAAATAAAGAGGATTTTCTGTAATAATTCAGCGGATTTAAAATATTGAAACATTCAACATAACTCATGAGATATACCGTTGTTTTATCTTCTTCCATGAAATAGCATCCGTTGCCTTCTACCTCGTTCCCAACCAGAAATGTAACTTCGGAATCATCTTTTAGCACCAAACGAATAGAAGCCTGTGGCTGATGCAAACCGTATTGTTCCAAATCGGAAGCCTGTTCTTCAATGGTTCTGCTTGGTTTTAATGTAACATAATCCCACGAAAGACTGTTGACATGAGCTTGTTCCAGTGCAATTTCAGGTTTTTCCTGACAAATCCAAATTTCTTCATCTTTCTTAAAGGAAAAGCTTCCATTCGGATTTGTAATATACATGGCTACAATTTCATCTTTTTCGCTTGTAAAAATCGCCTCCGTCAGTTCATAATCACTGGGAGTATCAACTACCTTCGGTTCAAGAATGCCGAACTGTAATGCGATATAAATGCCAACCAGACAAACCAGAACAATTCCCGCAATCAGATTTTTCTTTTTACTCACAGAAATCTCCTCCTTGCCCAAATCACCACACCGACAATCAACACAAGAATTGAAATAACAAAAATGACGATTGTATAGGTAATTCCTTTTCCCACCGTTAACTTCAATGTGTCACTGACTAAGCTCTTTGCTCTGATTTTAACCGCATCTTCCATTTGACTCATCCATGCAATACTGTTCAAGAAATAATCTCCGTTTGCATAAGTGGAGTTGTCCTCCATTAAGCTGTTTAACAGAAACTGTGAAGTACCGGTTATCAAAACATTGGATTCTATTCCGTTGTTATTTGAAATCGCCATAGCAGACATCACATGGTATCCGGCTGTATCTCCATCAACAGGAGATGAAAAACCGTCAGCTGCAAAGTCTGTTCTGGAATATGCTTTTTCAGAAGTGGTAAGCAAAGGAATGATTGATGCTTTTTTTACATTGGTTTCCGCTAACGCCAATGAAGAAGAAAAGGGCACTATCATCAATGCGTTTCGATTTACACCTTGGGTAAATGCATAGGATTCCACATTTGGAATAATATTGATTGCTGCAGTAGTTCCGGAACCGTAATAACGATTCGGATCAGATTCATACAGATAATCATTATTAACCGTAATTCCCCATTCCTGTAAATATTGATATAACCGCTCTAACTCTGTTGTTCCCACATCGAAATAGAATTGAGCATTTCCTCCTTGCTCCAAATAACGGTCTAATTTATCAATTTCTTCTTCCGAAAAATCCTTTTTGGGGGCAATGCAAATCATAATTTGTGCATCTTCCGGAATCTCGTTGTTCAAGAATTGAAACTCTTTTATGGTATATAAGCTTTGATTTAACAAAGATTCCATAATTCCAAATTCTTTTTCTCCGTGACCGGTCATTAAATATACATTTTGTGTTTGTTCCGACATCACATATAAAATGGCATTGGTCATTTTATTTTCTGCAGTGTAGGTTTTGGTTTCGGAAGATACAAAATCAGTTGCATTTAAGGTTTTTACACGATCACCGCACTCAATAACGATGGTTCCAAAGCTTAAAGAGGCTTTTCCTTCAAATTTCTTTGCAAAGGTTGGATTTGTTGAAATGTCAACGGATTCTACCGTAATTCTTCCATTTGATTCTTTGCGATAACGGTCAATGACTTCTATTGTATCGTTTTCAATCGGCCGTTTTTCCGATTCGATTAAGTAGATAGAAACATCCTTTTTCATTTCATTCAAAATCCGTTTTGTATCGTCCGTCAATGCAAAAATCTTATTTCGTGTCATATCTGCTTTTAAAGGATAAACAGATACAACTTCTGTAATAATCAAATTAGCAAAAAGCATAATTGCCAAAACAAGACAGGTAAACAGCAACGCGTTACGACCATACTTGAAATTTTTATTTTTTTTCGCCATATTCCCTGTCCTCCTTAACTCCAACGACGCTTTTCAATAATCTGTTTAGTCAGAAAGAGAGCGCCGGCTGCCACAGTCATGTAAAAAATCACGTGTTCAAAATTAAATACGCCAAGATAAAATTCCTCATATCTGAATTTCAAAGAAACCCATTCAATGACAGATACCCAGAATTCATTGTTTACTGCTGTTTTAATTGCATCGAACACTTGAACAAACAGCAAAACACCAAAGGTGGAAAGGGCTGCAATCACAATATTTTCCGTCAATGAAGAAAGAAAAACACCGATTGCAATAAAGACGCATCCTACAAGAGTAAAACCAACATAAGAAGTGATTAAGACACCCATTTCCGGATTTCCATACTTAGATAAGATAAAAGGAAAAACCAAGGTGCAAATAATGGCAATGAAAAATACCCCAACAGCGGCAAAATACTTGCCCAAAACAATTTCCCATACACTGACAGGAGAGGTAAGCAAAATCTGGTCGCTTTTGGTTTTTCTTTCTTCTGACAAACATCTCATGGTTAAAATGGGAACAAGAAATGTCAATATTGTCAGCATATTATAAAACACTGCCCGCAAATCAGAAGTCAGTCCGGCGATATTGTTGAATAAAAAATAATAGGAGGCAAACACCATAAAAACACTGACAAAAACATAGCCGCTTACTGATTTAAAATAGGACTGAAATTCTCTTTTTAAAATCGCTTTCACGCTTGCTCCTCCTCCTTTGTTTCTTCGGATGTCAAACGCAAGAAAATATCTTCTAAGGTAATTTCTTCAGGCTTTTCTTGTAAAATCGGCATTTTGTTTTCAGCCAACCGATAAAAAAGTTGCTCTAAAACCTGATGATCCTCTGTTCCGGAAGATAGTTCAACACGGTAATCATCCGTATCTGTTACTTCAGCGTTTAAAACTCCATCTGTATTTTTCAAAACCGCCAGTACCGCATCCTGCTCCCCTTTTACGGTAATCAGGTAGCAAGAACCAATCATCCGTTCCGATAAATTCTGAGGAGTATCAACTGCAACAATATTGCCTCGATTGATAATAATTACCCGTTCGCAAATGGCACTGATTTCAGATAAAATATGAGAGCTTAATATAACCGTATGCTCTTTTCCTAACTCACGAATCAGATTTCTGATTTCTATCATTTGTTTCGGGTCAAGTCCTACTGTTGGTTCATCTAATATCAACACTTCAGGATTGCCGATTAAAGCTTGAGCTAACCCCACTCTTTGCCGATACCCTTTGGACAAATTTTTAATCAAGCGACCGGATACATCCTGAATATGAATTTTTTCAAGAATTTCATTGATATGTGATGCCTGATCCCCTGAAACACCCTTTAAATTATAAACAAAATTCAGATATTCCATTACCGTCATATCAAAATACAACGGCGGTTGTTCCGGAAGATAACCGATTCTCTTTTTTACTTCAAAAGGCGATTGTAAAACGTCAAATCCGTCTACCGTAACAACACCCTCGTTACTGGAAATATATCCGGTAAGAATATTCATTGTAGTGGTTTTTCCCGCCCCATTCGGTCCTAAAAATCCTACAATTTCCCCTTTTTTTACCGAAAAACTAACATTATTTAAAACCGTTTTCTCCCCATAACGCTTGGTCAGATTCTGAATTTCAATCATATTTGTTTCCTACCTTTTATTCGTTTTCTTTTTTCGGAGGATGAGTACTGATATAAAGCTCATCTAATTGTTTTGTATCCACCGTTTCAGGAGCATTTGTCATCAGCTCTGAGGCATTTTGTTGTTTCGGAAATGCCATGACTTCACGAATACTGTCAGCACCTGCCATCAGCATGATAAGACGGTCAAATCCAAACGCCAGTCCACCGTGAGGAGGTGCACCATACTTAAATGCATCTAACAAAAATCCAAATCTTGTCTCGATTTCTTCCGATGAAATGTTAAGCAGACGGAACATTTTTTCCTGCATATCCTTTTGATAAATACGCAAGCTTCCTCCGCCCAATTCATTACCGTTTAAAATAATATCATAAGCCTTTGCTCGGATTTTACCGGGATCTGTATCAATATAATGCATATCCTCCTCCATAGGCGCAGTAAAAGGATGATGCATTGCA
>JAZURC010000097.1:0-7063 GCA_045606005.1 Clostridia bacterium | reverse complement strand
AAAACGCAAGTTAAGTTTTCTGTTTTGAGCTTAACGGAGCTGCTTAAGTGAGCGACCGAGAGGGGCTGGAGGCTAGACGAATCAAAAGCCTATGCCCCGAACAGCGAAACGTAAACTGCAAGTAAGCACGGAGCGTCATGTTGACGCTCCTTTTTTTGTTATACATAATTGGAAAAAGATAAGTTTAAGGGGGATGCTGTCATCCCCCTTTACCCCCACATCCTCCCAATCTCCGCTCAAGGCGGCTGTTAGCACTCGGGCACGAATGATTTTTGTGCCGCTTCAATTCGCAGCTTTCTGCTCAGCTCAGCTAAAATACCGTAAGCGGCAGCGGAAAGAGATATGCGGTATTTTACACTAAAATCATCCCAGCCCTTTGTTGACATCCAACCATTCGCTACGATACGTCGGCAAAAGGGCGGCAAAGCCGCCGGTCGCCTGCATTGGAGGCGACTGACATTATAAATTGACCGTAGGGATCGTCTCATTGACGCTTCTTTTTTGTGCAAATATTTTTCGATACATTTTACTGCTGTCTGTTCATTGAATCTTTTGAAAAAAAGTTTCGGAATCTATTTTTGAAGGGCGTAAATATCGTTTTAACCGATACAACCCTTGGGGATTTTGGGGGGAAATGAGATTGATTCCTTCCTGACTTGTAAATGTAGCCAAAAATCCAAGCTCTTTTAGCACTTCTACCGATTCCGGACTGACAACCCCAAAGGGATAAGCAAATCCACGGGGGACATATCCTGTTTCCTCCTGAAATCTCTTTTGCAATTTTTTTAAATCTTGTGACAGGGCAAAGTGATACTGCCACAAGGTTTCTCCCTTTCGTTTACTGCTCCCCTGACGGTCTGTGTTAAAGCTGTGCATCCCGTAGGTATGATTTTGAAGCTCCATGGTACCGTCCTTTATCATTTCACGGCATCTCTCCCATGTCACATGAGAATAGTTGGGGTTCTCCTCTCCTGACTTACTGTACTCATCCGTATATTGTCCGATAAGAAACAGCACTCCCTTCATGTTGTACTGTTTCAACAAGGGATAGGCATACACAAAATTGCTGTAATACCCGTCATCAAAGGTCAGCATAATGGGCTTTTCGGGGAGAGGGGTTCCTTTATATACAAAACGAATCACATCCTCTGTCGTTACCGTTTCATATCCCTTTTCTTTTAAGTAAATCAAATCCTGCTCCAGTTCCTCGGGGCTGATGACATATTTCCCCTGACGGGATTCCTCTTTTAAAATATGATGATACATCAAAATCGGTAATTTCACTTCCTGTTGTTCGGAAAAGGCAGAACGAACAGGACGGTACAAGACGATACCGCCTGTAACAATCAAAGCTCCCACCAGTAAGACTGCGATTGCGGATTTTAACTTGACGGTCAAAAACATTTCCACCCCTCCTATTTATCGTTGATAATCAGAACCTCTTCCTTATTTTTTAATTCTTTTCCGTCTAAAGACGGTTCACAAAAAGGGACAGAGCGAAAATAGTCCAAAGAGCCTGGATCCTGATACACCTCTGATCGGTTTTGCTTTAAAAATTTGGTGATTTGATAGCAGTCAATCCATATTTCGCTGACCGCCTCCTTTTGGGATTCGTCAAAAATCAACTGCATCCCCCAATGAAGATGCGGAACATTGATGTTATTCACATTTTCCTTACTGCTGTACCCCGTCATGCCAAGGTATCCTATCACCTCGCCTGCGGTGACCACATCCCCTTCTTTTAACTGATAATGATAGGGGTGATTTTTTCTCATGTGAGCATAATAATAGTACCGTTTTTGGTCAAAGCTGCGGATGCCGATTCGCCACCCGCCGTACTGATTCCATCCCAGCGCCTCCACCACTCCGCTTTCCACCGCTACAATGGGAGTCCCGATGCTTCCCAACAAGTCATGTCCCAGATGCTTTCGGTCAAAGCCGTAATTCCTGCCTGTTCCGAAATCGTCATAATGAGAAAAATCATATCCTGAGGCAATGGGGCAAAAGGCCTTGATGCCAAATTTCTTCTCTCCGTTTAGGGTATATTCGCCCAAAAATTCTCCAAGCACCGCAGAATAGGCTTCGTAATAATAATCATAATATTTGGTTAATTCCTCTCCCGTCTGGTCTCTCGGGGCGGTTCCCTCCAAGGCTTTTTGAGCAATGTTGTCCAAATCCTCTTGTTCATATTGTTTAAAATTACCTCCGTACAGCACCGCCGCCCTTGCAAGAAGGGCAATCCAATCCAGCTCACGGCTCTTTATTTCCCAGTCTGCTGCACACTGCATTGCCTCTGCCGTTACGGTAAAATCCACCCAGTTAATCGTTTCTCCTACCACCGCGCGGTCCGCTTTTTGATACCAAAAAACAACGCCGATTCCAGCAGCAGCCACCAAGAGTAACCCCAAAAATGCCTTTTTCATCCCTTTCACCTCTTTGCAATATATGTCATATCAAAAATTTTTAAAACTTATTTTCAAATACCCCTTTTTTTTTTGGAGAATTTAGGATATAATAGAAGGAAGGGAGGAATCTACCGATGAAAAAACTGATGTTACTGGATGCAAACAGCTTGCTGAACCGTGCCTTTTACGGGATTCGGATGCTGACCAACAGTCAGGGTCAGCCCACCAATGCCATTTACGGTTTTTTCAATATGCTGTTAAAATATATGGGTCAGGAACATCCTGACGGAATTTGTGCCGCTTTCGATTTGAAGGCACCCACCTTTCGCCATAAATTTTCAGAGCAATATAAAGCACAGCGAAAGGGAATGCCCGATGAGCTGGCATCCCAATTAGAACCCACAAAAGAAATTTTAAGGGCAATGGGGATTCCCGTGTTGTCTTTGGAAGGCTATGAGGCGGACGATATTATCGGTACTGTTTCCCTAAAGTGCGAGCAGGAAAAGGTTTCCTGTGTCATTGTTTCGGGAGATAAGGACGATTTACAGCTGGTGGGAGAATACACCACCGTAAAGCTGATTCGCACCGCAATGGGCAAAACCACAGAGGAAGATATTACCCCCGAAAAAATGAACGAGATTTACGGAATGACTCCCAAACAATTCATTGATTTAAAAGCCATTATGGGAGATACCTCCGATAATATTTCAGGCGTTGCAGGAATTGGAGAAAAAGGTGCTACGACCCTAATCAACACATTCGGTTCTTTAGAAGCCATTTATGAACAACTGGATCACCCTTCTGTTACACCGAAAATGAAGGAAAAATTAACGGCGGGAAAACAAGCCGCCTTTAACAGTCGCTATCTTGCCACCATTGACCGTCAGGTTCCTTTGGAAATTTCCTTAGAGGATTTTTGTCAGCCTCAACCCCAATCAGAAGTATTACGGGAATTGCTGACGAACTTAGAACTTGACAGTATTCTCAACCGCCTTGGGTTAGAGAAAGCCAGGGAAGAGCAGCCGATAACAGAAGTTTCTGAATTAACATCGGGAGAATATGCTTACTTACTACAGAATGAAGCCTTGGAATTTTCAGACGGGACCAATCGATATTCTTGCCCTGCCCATTTACAAAAGGAATTTTTTGAGCGGGAGGACATTGAAAAATGGGGGTATGATATCAAGTCCGATTTGATTGCTCTGAAAAAGAGGGGCATTGTTCCAAAGCATATTACCTTTGATGTGATGCTGGCGGCATATGTGATTAACCAAGCCGATTTGCCCCTGTCAATAGAAAAAGCAATTTCCCGATACGGTGCAGGGAAACAAGGCTCCTCGGGTTTGGCAGCTGCAAAGGAGGAGCTATCAAAGCTTTTGGAGGAGCACGGACAAAAAAGCTTATATGACGAAATGGAGCTCCCTCTTGCCTTTGTTCTTGCGGACATGGAGGAAAAGGGCGTTTATGTGGACAAGGAGCGTCTGTCCCAATTATCGGAAGAATACGGGGTAACATTACAGAAATTAGAACAGGAGATTTATCAATCTGCGGGCATGGAATTTAACATCAATTCCACCAAACAGTTGGCGCAGGTTCTATTTGAACACCTAAAGCTTCCTGTGTATAAAAAGAACAAAACCGGCCCTTCCACCAATGCTGAAACTCTGGAACGGTTGTATGACCGTCATCCGGTGATTCCTTTACTGTTACAGTACCGTCAGATTGCAAAGCTGAAATCTACCTACCTTGACGGAATGATTCCCCTTGTGGCAGAGGACGGACGGCTGCACACCAATTATAATCAGGCAGTCACCCAAACGGGGAGACTGAGCAGCAGCGAACCCAATTTGCAGAATTTGCCCATCCGTCAGGAACAGGGAAGGGAGCTTCGCAAGCTGTTCACCGCACCCAAAGGGAAGGTGTTGTTAGATGCGGACTATTCTCAGATTGAACTGCGGATTTTAGCACACATGGCAAAGGACAGCGCCATGACCCAAGCCTTTTTAAAGGGAGAGGATATTCACACCCAAACTGCCGCCGCCATTTTCGGATTACCCGCAGAAATGGTCACTTCTCAAATCAGAAGCTATGCCAAGGCGGTGAATTTCGGGATTGTGTACGGCATCAGCGATTTTAGTCTGTCTCGCAATATCGGGGTCACCAAAAAAGAGGCGGGAGAATTTATCGACCGTTATAAATCTACCTATCACGGCATCACCGAATTTATGGACCAAACGATAGAGTTTGCGAAGGAAAACGGTTATGTGGAAACCGCCTTCGGACGGCGGCGGTATATTCCTGAAATTATGGCAGGAAATTTTGTTACTCGTTCCTTTGGGGAACGTGCCGCCATGAACGCTCCCATTCAGGGAACTGCGGCGGACATCATGAAGCTTGCCATGGTAAGGGTCGCAAAAAAATTACAAGAAGGGCAGTTTAACGCCTTTATTACCATGCAGATTCACGATGAACTGGTGCTGGAGGTGCCGGAATCGGAAGTAGAAGCGGTCGGCCGGATTTTAAAAGAGGAAATGGAAGGAGCGGTTTCCTTCTCCCTACCTCTTACGGTAGAAATGAAATGGGGAAATAGCTTATTTGAAACAAAGTAGGTGATACCAATGAAAATAATCGGACTTTGCGGCGGAAGCGGAAGCGGAAAATCCACCATTTGTGCCTGTCTGTCAGAAATGGGGGCAGAGGTCATTGATGCTGACAAAATTGCCCGCTCTCTCACCGATTCCGACTCTCCTGTGTTAGACTCTGTCCGCATCGCCTTTGGAGAGGGAGTGTTTACCCAAGACGGACAGTTAAACCGAAGGGCATTGGCAAACATTGTGTTTTCCGACCCAACGGAGTTAAAAAAATTAAACGCAATCATTCATCCGAAAATTGTAAAACAAATTCAAGAGCGGTTAAAACATTGCCAAACAACTGCCATTATTGACGCGGCAGTGCTTCATCAGGCGGGTCTTGACAAGCTGTGTGATAAAACGGTGTTTGTGACTGCACCCAAAGAAATCCGTCTGGAAAGAATTATGAAAAGGGACGGGCTTTCACACCAGGAGGCAGAACACAGAATCAATGCTCAGCCCTCTGATTCGGAATATGAAACTGTAACGGATGTGACCGTTTGTAATGACGGCTCAAACACAATCCGAGAAATAGCAGAAACTATTTTACAAGGAGTGATGTAATATGACAACCAAAGAATTACAGGATAAAGTATTGTATCAAAGAGACAATGTATATGACACACCATTTCGGGATAAAAAACAAGAAATTTTTGATTTTTCCGAGGACTACAAGGCATTTTTGGACAGCTCAAAAACCGAACGCTTGAGTGTGCAAACCGCCGTAAAGCTTGCCGAACAAGCAGGATTTTCCCTTCTGGAGGAAAAATCGGAATTAAAGACGGGAGATAAAATTTACACATTAAATCGGGGAAAAGGAATTTTTCTGGCAGTCATAGGAGAGGAATCCTTAAACGAAGGAGTCAATCTGGTGGCGGCTCATGTGGACGCACCCCGTCTGGACTTAAAGCCCAACCCTTTGTACGAGGATATGTCCTTGGCATTGTTTAAAACCCATTATTACGGGGGCATCAAAAAATATCAATGGCCCACCATTCCTCTGGCTTTGTACGGAGTGGTGTATCTGTCAGACGGCACAAAAGTGAACATTTCCATTGGCGACAACCCTCAGGACCCTGTGTTTTACATTACAGACCTGCTTCCTCATCTGGCGACCGAGCAAATGGGAAAAAAGCTGGCACAGGGTATTACAGGAGAAAGCCTGAATCTTCTTGTAGGCAGTATTCCCTATGAAGATAAGGATGCTCAGGAACGGGTAAAACTGAATATATTAAAGCTTTTGAACGATTCCTACGGTATTTGCGAAAAGGATTTCATCAGCGCAGAACTGGAAGTGGTTCCCGCGTATCCTGCAAGGGATGTGGGTTTTGACAGAAGCATGATTGCAGCTTACGGTCATGATGACAGAGTATGCAGTTTTACAGGGCTTCGAGCAATTCTCGACTGTAAAAACCCAAAAAAGACTGCTGTTTGTATGCTGGTGGATAAAGAAGAAATCGGAAGCATGGGAAACACAGGAATGCAATCCCGTTTCTTTGAGCATATTTTAGGGGAGATGTGCGACAAAGCAGGAGCGTCCTTGCGGCTTTGCATCACCCACAGCACCTGTCTTTCCGCAGATGTGGGCGCGGCAAATGACCCCACCTACCCAACTGTTCAGGAAAAGAACAATGCGGCAGTGTTAAACGGGGGAATTATGCTTGCAAAATATACCGGTTCCCGCGGAAAAAGCGGTTCTTCCGATGCCTCTGCCGAGCTGGTCAGCAAAATCCGCAACTTGTTTGACAAGCACGGAATTGTATGGCAGATTGCAGAGCTGGGTAAGGTAGACGAAGGTGGCGGCGGAACGGTTGCACAGTTTGTGGCAAACTTAGATATTGACACCATTGACTGCGGTGTTCCTCTCCTTTCCATGCACGCACCTTATGAGATTGCCGCAAAGGCAGATGTTTATATGGCATATCTTGCGTATAAAGCATTTTTAGAAGACTAAAGGATTACAGAAAAACCAAAGCAAACTCTAAAGGGCAGTAGCAAAATGAAATCATTTTGCTACTCGCCTTTCTT
>JAZURC010000096.1:0-4959 GCA_045606005.1 Clostridia bacterium | reverse complement strand
TCCTTTGGTTACACCAACAGAAGTCACCGTGCCGTCTGCAGGTGCCATGATTTCATTTTCCATCTTCATTGCTTCTAAAATCATCAGAACCTGACCGCTCTTTACCGTATCCCCTACGTATACCTTCACATCTAAAATGGTTCCGGTCATAGGAGCCTTCACTGCCTGTCCGGCGCCGTTTGCAGCGGGTGCAGGAGCAGGAGCTGCTGCAGGAGCCTGAGCGGGTGCTGCTGCGGGAGCCGCAGGAGCTGTTTCGTTGGTCAGTTCAATCTGAATCTGATATTCTGTTCCGTTTACATTTACCTTATACTGTTTCATTGTTTGTTTACCTCTCTTTGTTAAATTTTTTTAAATGATAGTACACGAATACTGGACACATCTGTCCCCAATTCTTCTGCAATCACCGCACAAATGCCGGCAATCAGCGCTTGTTTATTTGCAATCGGTGCCGCCTGCACAGGGGGAGCTGTCACAGGTGCGGGAGTCTGAGCAGCTGTCTCCTTTTCTTTACAAAAGAAGCTCATAATCTTACACAGTACAACAATGCAGATTAATCCTACAAACACTACACCAAGGCCCATAGCGACCACAAAACCATTTGAAATTTCCATCAAAGATGCCCTCCTTTCCGGTAGAGTCCTCTATTTACACAGGAAAAATCCTGCAAAAACCATACTCTTTCTTACTATATCAGTGTTCCGCCTTTGCTCCACACTCTCCGCAGAACTTTTCTCCTTCTGTTATGGATGCACCGCACTCACTGCAGAATTTCAATTTCTGTTCTTTTCGTTCTGCCGGAGCACCGCATTCACCGCAAAAGGCTTCTTCAGGGAAAATAGCAGAGCCGCATTCACCGCAAAACACTACTTTTTGATCAACTTCCATGCTTTTTTCAGCAATGGTTTGCTCAGCTTTGCTGTCTTCTTCACGAACGGCACCGACTTTTTGCAAATTGTCGTCGCCTGCTTCACTGTCAGGGGATTTTCCTTTACCGTTCTGGTCAGGTTGTTCCATTCCTTGGTCTTCTTCATTTTCCTGATCAGCTTTTTGGAGGATTTCGTCAGTTTCTTCATCCCCACCTTCAGCTGTTTTTGTGTTTTCTTGTTCAATAACTTCATTGTCTTCCTCCTTTTTCGCCTCAGGGGCTACCAAAGCACCACATTCGCCGCAGAATTTCAGAGAATGAAAATCAAATTCCACAGGTCTGATATCCAAAGAGGATTGCTCACGGCGAACCTTATGATATAATTTACGGAAGGAACGGGAGAGTTCGCTCAGCTCTACATAAGACTGCTCTGCTCCCATCTGGTCCAGTTGACCGCAAGTAAGCAGCTCACGGGTCAAAAACCAACTGTCCAAAAAGGTATATTTTAAAACACCTGTTACCATCAACGCCATAACCAATGCGGAAAACACACCCAGAACCGGAATAGCTGCCAACAATGACCATAAAAGCAAGGTCACCACCAAAAAGCTGCCTGCCACAATCAAGCCCGTTGATTGACTTTTACCGAGCAACTCCTTCTGATTCTTGGAAAAAAGAACAACAGCATCTGCCATAGTCTTATATTTTCCGGCTTTCTTCTTATAGAAATTGATGCAGGTACAGCAATAGGTCATGTAACCCAGCATAATTTTATCTTTCCAGTACTCACCCTTATGTAAATCCTTCACAGCACCGCCAACCAAACGGTACAGATAAGAAAAGTCTGCAGGTTTTTTGAACTGACTCTTTACAAACTGCTGAACAAAATCACGGTAACTGGTAGGCAACACCTGATTGACCGCATATTCCGCCGCAGCTGCTAAAAAAGCAGTCTGATACACATAGCCATAATAATGAACCGAAAGATAATAAATAAAAGCGGAAATGAGCGCCCATAAAAGAACCACCGCCCCTTTTCCAAATCCTTCCAATCCATAATCACACCAAAGCTTCACAGGAACGTACAGCACCACTGCCAACAGCAGGCTGAACAGACCGGGCAATAATTTCATGAACTGAAAACGCAAGGTTTTCTTATAAATCTGTTTCATTTCATCTTTCCTCCGTATAATTTACCAATTTTTGGGTATTCTATTTTTATCTACTCCCAAATAAACGATTCAGTATCTATTATATCAAATATTTTTCAAAAAGAAAAGAGATAATTAAAAATTTGTCAAAAAATTTTAAAATTTTAAAAAATCACTTGACATTTTAGAGGAAAGTGCTATAATATAATTAAGGTCAAAGAAAGTCAAAGTCACAACAAGAGGTGAGTTCCAATGAAAATCAGCGATATTATTGAACAATTTCTGCTGGATATGATACAGGGCAGTGAAGGAGAAGTAGAAATCAAACGGAATGAACTGGCAGGGCATTTTAACTGTGTTCCCTCTCAAATTAATTATGTCATTTCCACCCGTTTTACTGCGGAAAACGGATACATTGTGGAAAGCAGACGGGGAGGCGGCGGTTCTATCAAAATTCGCCGTGTTGCCATGACTCCGGGAAATTATATGATGCATGTCATAAATTCTGTGGGAACTCATATCAATCAACTGTCGGTGCAGATATTTATAAAAAACTTTTTTGAAAACGGGCACATTACCTTACGGGAGGCAGAACTCATGCTTGCCGCCCTGTCTGACAATTCTCTGCTTCTTCCCCAGCCTCAAAAGGATCAGGTTCGGGCAACCATCTTTAAAAATATGTTAACAAAGCTTTCGTAAAGGAGATGATTAGATGTTATGTTCAAAATGCGGCAAAAATCCCGCCACAGTACATTATCAGGAAAATATAAACGGAAAAAAAGCAGAATACGATTTGTGTGAAACATGCGCTCAACAAATGCAGTTTACCGATTTCGGCGGTTTTACCCTTGACCCCTTATGGATGACGCCCAAGCTGTTTCGGGAGGAAACGGGAGCGTGTCCCTTCTGCGGTCTTACATTACGGGAATTTTCCAAAGAAGCAAAATTTGGCTGCAGAGAATGTTACAATGCATTTTCTCACCATGTTTCTTCTCTGTTACAGAGAATTCACGGACATATCAAACATACAGGAAAAATTCCAAAACGAGCGGGGGGACAATTACGAACCAAGAGTAAGATTGAAGAATTGAAAAATAAAATGAGTCGGGCAATTTCTGAAGAGAACTTTGAGCTTGCAGCAAAATTAAGAGACGAAATCAAGGGATTGGAGGGAAAAGAATGAACAACATTGTCATCAGCAGTCGTGTACGGCTGGCAAGAAATCTCACCGATTTTCCTTTTCCTGCAAAATCAAACGCACCTGAAAAAGTGATTGAGGCGGTCAGTAAGGCTGCAGGGCAAAAATTTTCCTGTCTGACCTGTGAGACTTTGTCCCCTCTCGATAAGCAAGCCCTGGTGGAGGAACATGTAATCAGCCCCGCCCTTGCCAAGAAAAGGGACGGTGCGGTACTCTTAAACCAAGACCGTTCTATCAGCATCATGGTCAACGAAGAGGACCATTTGAGAATTCAATGTATTATGCCCGGGTTTCAATTAAAGGAAGCTTACGAGCATGCAGACCAAACAGACGATTTGCTGGAGGAAAGCCTGTCCTACGCCTTTGATGAGAAAATCGGCTATCTGACCTCCTGCCCCACCAATGCAGGAACGGGAATGCGTGCCTCTGTCATGCTCCACCTCCCTGCCCTCACCGCCAATCAGCAAATGAATAGTCTGATTGCGTCAGCAGGAAAAATGGGATTTGCGGTACGGGGCATTTACGGAGAAGGAAGTCAGGCGGAAGGAGATTTTTATCAAATTTCCAACCAGGTTACTCTGGGGCTTTCGGAATCAGAAACCATACAGCGACTTCAGTCTGTCACCGAACAGCTGATTGAACAGGAATTGCAGCTTCGTCAGGCAATGCTGGAACGGAACCGTGCTCAGATGTGCGATATTATCTGGCGTGCCTATGGTACGGTGAAATATGCACAAATTATGACCGCCAAGGAATTTATGTCATTAGCCTCTCAGATAAGACTGGGGATTTCCATGGGCGTGATTACCCATATCAAAAACGAAACACTGAATAAGCTGATCACTGAAATTCAGCCGGCTCATCTGCAACAGCATTTCAGCAGATCCCTGTCCCCCTCGGAACGGGATATGATGCGTGCCGAGTATCTCAGAAAAGAAATTGAAAGGACGGATGCACAATGATGAACAGTTTTACAAAAAAAGCAAAACAAGCACTGACCTTGGCAGAACGGTCTGCCGGTCAGCTTGGGCACAATTATATTGGCTCGGAGCATCTGCTCTTGGGATTACTAAAAACACCCGACTGCATGGCGTCAAAGCTGATTGGAGAATTTGGCGTTACCGCAGAGCAGGTAGAGGACTGCATCAGCCGTCTTATCGGCACTGCCCCGCCAACAGGAGGCAATGTTGCAGGACTCACCCCCCGCACCAAGCGGATTTTAGAGTTGAGTGCAGCGGAAGCAAACCGCCTTGGGCACAATTATATCGGCACAGAGCATATTCTTCTTGCCATTATCCGAGAGGGTGAAAGCGTTGCCATTCAGATTCTTGCCGATTTGGGTGTAGAGATAGAAAGGCTGTTTTCTGCTCTTGCGGAAAATGTTCAAACCAACACAGGCACACCAAAAAGCTCATCACAGCCTCACAAAAACAAAAATTCTGCCACCCCCACTCTGGAGGAATTTGGCAGAGATTTGACCGAAATGGCAAAGCAGGGCAAATTTGACCCTGTCATTGGCCGGGACAAAGAAATCGAACGGGTTATTCAGATATTAAGTCGCCGCACCAAAAACAACCCTTGCTTAATCGGAGAACCGGGGGTAGGAAAAACCGCCATTGCTGAAGGACTGGCACAAAAAATTGCAAGCGGTGATGTTCCCGAATTGCTCCGTGACAAACGAGTGGTCACCATGGATTTATCCGCCATGGTAGCCGGGGCAAAATATCGGGGTGAGTTTGAAGAAC
>JAZURC010000095.1:0-1975 GCA_045606005.1 Clostridia bacterium | reverse complement strand
GCTGTTTACAGAATTGATGTATAATGATGTATAATAATGAATGACCTTGCAGCCGCTTGATGCGGCTGCTTTTTTGTTCTTCACGAAAAAAAACGAGGAATAAACAGATAAAAATTGCGGTTTGGCGGTTACGCACAGACCGACCTCCACCATCCCTTGTCGCCCCTGAAAGGGGAGATGCCCAAAGGGCAGAGGGGTTTACGAAAAGAACAGACTTTTATTGACCGATTTTGTGCAGAATTGGTTAACCCCTCTGTCACTTCGTGACATCTCCCCTTTCAGGCAATGTCGTCAACTTAAGGAAATGAAGAAAAAAGATGCACAAAAGAGAGGGAAAATAATCATACAAAATGCGAATTGACAAATAGGAAACGCCCCCAAAATCGAGATAGAAGTATTTTGATTTTGGGGAGAGAAAAATGAAGAACAAAAAATGGGTTGGAAAAATAACAAGAAAAGTGTATGATAAAATCCTGAGTGAAGAATTTAAAGAAGGTGCCAGAATGCGAGAAGAGGATTTTACCAGAAACAGAAAAGTAAATTTTCCGGAAACAGTTTTGTTCATTCTTTCGGGAACAAAGAAAAGCTTACAGTCTGCAGTGTATACATTTTTCAAAGAAATGAAAATACAAGAAGAAAGCTACAGTAAGCAAGCATTTTCCAAAGGCAGACAGAGAATAAAGCCGGAAGCATTCCGTGAATTGTTTGATACAGTCACAGCCGAATTCTATGAAAATGCAGAAGTAAAAAAGTATCGTGGATTCCGTGTATCGGCAATAGACGGAACAAAGTATAACCTTCCGAACACACCGGAACTGACGGAGAAATACGGCATACAGAAATCTACCAACCAAGTACAAGCATTGGGTTCTTGTCTTTACGATGTATTAAACGGCATTCTGCTTGATGTGCAGCTGTTTCCGTATAATGCAAGCGAAAGAGCATTGGCAGAATTACATATTGATGCATTAAAGAATATTGAACACAATCAAGAACTTCTGCTTATGGACAGAGGTTATCCGTCAGCTGCGTTATTAAAAAAGATAGCTGAAAACGGTTTCCATTTTGTTGCAAGATGTGATTTCAGTTTCTTAAAATCAATGTCTTTAACGGATAATGATTGTACTTTGGAACATAAATTTCAAAACGGCATCAGCTGCAAACTGCGAGTGATAAAATTCAAGTTGAAAAATGCAACCGAAGAAATACTTGTTACAAATATTTTCGATGAAAGTTACACAATTGAAGATTTCAAGGAAATCTATCATTTGCGTTGGGGAATCGAGGAAAAGTATGATGACCTGAAAAACAAACTACAAATTGAGAATTTTTCAGGCACATCTCCAATCGCAATTCTTCAGGATTTTTATGCCACCATGTTTTTGAGCAATCTGGCATCTGTTCTGATGTTTGATTGTGCTGACGAAATAGATAAAAAGTACAACACGCGTGACCTGAAATACAAATACAAAGCCAATGTAAGCATGACTATTTCTTTGCTTAAAGTGGATCTCATTGCGTTGCTCTCTGTTGAATCGGACAGAAAGCGAGCCAAATTACTCAATCAATTATATTCCCGACTCATGGATTGTGTTGTGCCGATCCGTGACGATAGGACATACCCTCATAATAGAAAACATCTTTCCCTCAAATTCCCTAACAACAGAAAATCTCTCTGATTTTCCTTAAGTTGACGACATTGCCCTTTCAGGGGCGACAAGGGATGGTGGAGGTCGGTCTGTGCGTAACCGCCAATCAGGGGGACGGAACCATGATTGACTGCTTTTGTTATATGTTAGAGTCAATCACGGACCCGTCCCCGTGATTGGCTACCTCCCCGACAACCCGCAATTTGCATCTTCTTTGACAAAACCATCACCATAGAGATGAAAAAACACAGCCTCCCTGCATCATTTGCCGATGCAGGGAGGTTCATTTTTTTTTGCGGTTATTTCTTTTTATAATTCAAAACAAG
>JAZURC010000094.1:0-11355 GCA_045606005.1 Clostridia bacterium | reverse complement strand
GTGCGAACCACAGTTTGCGGAAAAGATAATAGCAATTGCACAAAAATATGATTTGAATTTTTCCTGTCTGGCGGTTGAGATATTAGAGGATAAAAACATAACCTTCGATGCAAGAAAGCAAATGATAGATAATCTGTCAGTCCTTAAAGCAAAAGGTATATCTATCTTGCTTGATGATTTTGGGAGCGGATATACAACCTTTAGTGATTTGCAAACCCTTGATATTTCTGTTGTAAAGATTGATAAGTCCATAACACAGAATTCGGTTACGGATATAGGATTTATTATTTTGAAAAATATTATTCGTACTGCACATGATTTAGGATTTAAGACATTGTGTGAAGGAGTCGAAACGAAAGAGCAAGAGGAAGCGGCGATAAAAGCAGGGTGTGATCTCCTTCAGGGATTTTACTATTACAGACCTATGCCGGTGGCGCAGCTTGAAAAATTATTTAATGAAAATTCAGGAGGTGTTTAAATGCTGTCCGTAATTATTCCTGCATATAATGAGGAATTATCCATAGAAAGAGCTTATTATACAATATCAGAAATTTTAGAAAAAGCACAGATTGACAATGAAATTATTTTTATTGATGATGGCTCTGCGGATACTACATATGAAAAAATAAAAAATTTGGCCGATAAAGAAAAAAATATACATGGACTGCATTTTTCGAGAAATTTTGGAAAAGAGGCTGCCATCTCAGCAGGACTTGCAAGTGCCAAAGGAGGTGCAGTTGTAGTGATTGATTGCGACCTTCAGCATCCTCCTGAGAAAATTATAGAAATGTATCGTTTATGGCAAGAAGGATATGAAATTGTTGAGGGCATAAAAAAAACACGAGGCAACGAAAGCAAAATGCGTGGTTTTGCAGCAAAAAGGTTTTACTCCATCATCAGTTCAGTCGTAGGATTTGATATGTCAAACGCTTCTGATTTTAAACTCCTTGACCGCAAGGTTGTAGATATACTCAACAGAATTCCGGAAAGAAAGGGCTTCTTCAGAGCAATTTCATTTTGGGTAGGATTTAACAAAACAACGGTTGAATTTGAGGTTAACGAAAGACTTGAAGGTGAATCAAAATGGTCACCCATAGGCCTCTTGAAATATGCTGTTTCAAATATTTCTGCCTATTCAACAGCACCGATGCAGATTGTAACCGTACTTGGCGTTATGATGCTTTTTATTACTGCTATTTTCAGCGTTTGGGCACTTATTGATAAAATCCGTGGTATTGCCCTTGAAGGTATGACAACTGTTATCATTATCCTGATATTTATAGGAAGTATTATGATGATAAGTCTTGGCATTATCGGATATTATGTTGCCCGTATTTATGATGAAATTAAAGGAAGACCAAAATATATTGTTTCTTCATCCTGCAGGAGTAAGGAAGACTAAAAATAGTTTTAAGGAGGTGTAGTATGGAAAGAAATATGCTTGTTGACAGGTTGAAAGGATATGCTTGTTTTTTGGTTCTGTTCGGGCATGTTATTATGGGAATAAGACTTGCAGACATAGATATCCCTGAGTTTTTCTGGGGAATAGAAAAGTTTATATGGTCTTTCCATGTTGCACTTTTTCTGTTTTTGAGCGGTGTTGTGTATAAAATGACCGGAGAGTGGAAAAGCAAAAAAACCAAATGGGGATTTCTTTTCTATAAGTTTTACAATCTCGGTATTCCATACTTTGCTTTTTCAGCTATTTATGTATTGATAAACAGCTTGGTGGGAGAAGCGAATACCGGTTTTGCGCCCTCGGATATTCTGACTATATGGAAAACTCCTGTTGCCCAATATTGGTATCTTTATGCACTATTCTTTTTGTTTTGTATCTGGACAGCTTTTTCAGGGATATTAAAAAATTGGCAAATTACTCTTGTGGTTGTTTTAATAGGCTATTTAGCACCGATTTTTGGCATTCCCCTTGGAAGCTTGGATGTGGTTTTTTATTCGGCACTTGCTTTTGGAACCAGCACGTTTGTTGACTTCAAAAGCCTTACTAAGCTTTCAACCTGGGCTAAATGCTTGGTTGTGATACTGCATATTGTAACAGGTGCCATTTTTATTATACTAAACAAAATAGAAGCTCCGTTCATAAAGGAATTAATGATACTGTTTGGAATATATTCCAGTATTATGTTCATTTCTATACTCCAGAACTGTAAGACTATCGCTCGTTTTCTCGATTTTATAAACAAATATTCTTTTCAGATTTATTTGTTACACACCATATTTACCGCCGGAATTAGAATCATCCTGCTTCGTATAAATAGAACCCAGTGGTGGATTCATGTTCTTTTGGGAACTGCTTGCGGATTAGTATTTTCGGTATTGGCAGCAAAAATTGCAAACAAAGTGAAGTGTTTGAATTTCTTTTTCTTTCCATCAAAAGTTCTTTTGTTGAAAAAGAAGGAAAGGCACTTGTAATATTTTTCGGATTATGGTATCCTTATTTATGACCGATGGAGAACATACGGCGGTCAATGATACATAAAAAAATAATTGATTTCTGAGTAAAAAAATGGTATAATTTTACCAGTAGATAAATTTTTATATAAAAAACAGGAGAAAACAATGAAAAGAGAACATTATATTTCATGGGATGAATATTTTATGGGAGTGGCATTGCTTGCGGCGATGCGTTCAAAGGACCCCAACACACAGGTCGGTGCCTGTATTGTCGATAGTGAAAACCGCATTCTTTCCACCGGTTACAACGGTTTTCCCAGCGGTTGTTCGGACGATGAATTTCCATGGGAACGGGAGGGAGAATTTGCTGACACCAAATATCCTTTTGTGGTTCATGCAGAGCTTAATGCAATCCTGAATGCTCACGGGAAAAAGCTGTCGGGAGCAAAAATCTATGTTGCTCTCTTCCCCTGCAACGAATGTGCAAAAGCCATTATCCAATGCGGAATCAAAGAAATCATTTATCTTTCGGATAAATATGCCACCACGCCCGGCACTCTTGCGTCAAAACGGATGCTACAGGCGGCTGGAATTAAATTAACCCAGCTGTCCCCTACCAGCAATTCCCTCACCATCAATTTTGATTATGAAAAATGATCTAATATTAAAAAACTCTTGAACTCAATAAAGCTCAAGAGTTTTTCTTATTCTGCATTATTTAAAATATCTTCTGCCTGCATCTGCAGTAAATATCCGCAATCTACCATGGCTGCCACCACCTGCTCCTGCCGTTGTTCCGCAAGCTCTGGATTGACATCCAAAGAATAAACAGAGGGCGCATTGGGGATTCCTGCAAGAAGAGTACATTCATATTCTGTCATTTCCATAGGTTCTTTTCCAAAATACCCTATGGATGCATCATAAATGTTATAATATCCGCTTCCGTAATAGATACCGTTCACATAAAGCTCTAAAATTTCCGACTTGGTGTATCGCTTTTCTATTTTTGCCGCCATAAGAATTTCAGCAATCTTTCGCTGAGGGGTATCATCTGATGAAAAGTAGATATTCTTTGCCAGTTGTTGGGTCAGTGTGCTTCCCCCTTCTAAGAGTTTTTTTGCTTTGATATCATTAACCAGAGCTCTTAGCGTTCCTACAATATCAAACCCTTTGTGATGATAAAACCGCCTGTCCTCCACCGCGACAACCGCTTCAAGATAAATTCCCGGAATCCGGTCAATGGGAGTAAAATGCTCCTGCGTATAAATATCCTCTACCGCCTCGTTCAAGGGAAGATAATCCAATGCCTGCTGATATTGTTGAAAGCCCTGATATGTCCAAACGCCGCCAATTGCAATGATAACAAGCAATGTACACCAAATGAGTCTCTTCAGCAACTTCATATTCCATTCCTCCCTTTCTATTTCCTATTATTAAGGTAGCATACTTTCTGTAAAATGTCAAGTCGAATCGGTGATTTGTAAATAAAAAGCAATATTCTATATTTGTATTATTTTCCTTTAAAAAGGGAAATCCAACATCGGATTTCCCATTTTTACATCATTATTTTAATTCACCGTTCTCTGCCATGAGATTACCATCGACAAACACTGCCTTCACCTGAATATCATCATCAAAAACAACAAGGTCGGCATCATACCCTTCGAGCAACCGTCCCTTGTGATCCAATCCCATCACTTTTGCAGGATTCTCTGTCATCATCTGAATGGTTTCAGGAAGAGGAATTCCCGCACCCTTGTGCATGGTTCGTACCAGACGATCCGTGGTTGCAACACTTCCTGCAAAGGCGGAACGGTCAAGCAGCTTCGCAACCCCGCCTTCGGAAATACAGCGCATTCCAGCCTTCATACTTCCTATCACATATTCCCCGTCCGGCATTCCGGCTGCGCGCATAGAATCTGTTACCATACAAATTTTATCCACACCCTTGATTTTATAAATCATTTGCAGTAATTCAATGGGAAGATGACATCCGTCAGCAATCACCTCAACCATCATATCATCCAGCAAGAAAGCTGATTCAATGACGCCTAAATGGCGGTACCCCTCGATTCTCACAACGGTAGAGGTAGCGCTGTACAAATGAGTCACCAGCTTGCACCCCTGTTCAAAACAAGGCAGAATATCTTCATATAATGCACCACTATGAGCAATGGCACTGACAATGCCTTTTTCTGTCAGAAATTTTGCAAACTCTGCACTACCCTTCAATTCAGGGGCAAAGTCAATTCTTTTTACAATTCCGGTTGCGAGATATTCTTCTGTTTCCTCTGTATCGATCTCGCGGATGTAGTCGGGGTTTTGTGCACCGCAGTTTTTGATGTCAAAAAAGGAACCTTCCATGTGAGCACCGCGAACAGTAGGAAAAGACATTGCTTTTTTAACATTTTCCAATGCAGTTTTGGATTCTTTTATTGAGGAACAAACTGTGGTCGGGAAAATTGAGGTTGTGCCATGGGTCAGATGCATTTTCGAAGCCGTCAAGACATTTTCCTCTCCCTCATCCATAAAGTCCGCTCCCCCGCCCCCGTGGGTATGAATATCAACAAAGCCGGCAGATACATAGCATCCTTTTGCATCATAAATTTCATCAAAAGGCAAATCTTTATCTGTAATCGCCTGAATTTTTCCCTCTTTTACATATATAGATTGCCCTTCCTTCAGCTCGTGGTCAACCAATATTCCATTTATAATTTTTGTTACCATGTTATTGCCTTCCTTTTTTATTTGATTTTTCCTGCAAGACATCTGTAATACAGTTCCTTCAAGCCCGACCGTTCCAATGCGTCAGATACATTCAGCTCGGGCAAGGGATGAGCAAACTTAACACTATAGCAATAGTGAGTCATTTTGGTCGCAAGGTTTTTGATAGAATCCCAAATTTGAGCCGTATCCTTTCCCTGCTCCAATGCTTCATAATATTCTACAAACAATGTAGTCAGCAAATAGACATCAATGCCGTAATGTAAGCCTCTGATATCCGTGCTGATTCTGTTGCTCAAAAAGTTTTTCTTTTGTTTAAAGCGATTGTCAGTAGGATTTAACGGAATTCCACATACAAATTCGCCCTTTTGAGCAAATAACACATCTGCTTCGGGTTGGATTTCCTCTAATAACGCCTGAGCCTGTTTCATTAATTCAACAGACTTATAACCATATGCAACAGCATTCTCTCCTAAATGATCATCACGATATAAAGGCTCGGTGGTGGTAACTCCATCCCAATTCAGCAGATTGGAAAGCACACTACCACCGCACCAAGCACGCCAGCTGGAGCAATGCTTGGAGGCTTCTTCCACCAAGCTGTATGCGTTCTTGGCAGTATCCGCAAAAGGACCGTATAAATCCGCAAAATATTTTTCAGACAACTTGGAAACATCCTCATTTTTGTCCCAGCAAAGCTTTGCATATAAATACTGGGTCTGGGTTCTCATCCCCCACTCCAGCATGGGAAGATGCATATAAGTCATCCCTGTAATGCCGATTTGAGCATAATATTTTAAATCCTTCTCAATCTTATCGGCAAAAAGCAGAGGCAAGTCCTCAAATTTTGAAACATTATAATATTCCAAAATCATCATAGGCATATCCTGCCATGCGGTCATTACTTTATCATAATAACTGTTATAGCAACATTCCTCAGAATGCATTTCGTGCTCATAGCATCTTAAAATAGGTGCAAATGCCACATAATCCCCGGAGGTTTTTAAGTTTTCCGGAACACCGTTTTCAGGAGGCAATAATGAGGTGGTACCTTCATAAGAGCACAACACCATACGAATGGGGTATTTCAATACACCTTTTTGGGTTTCTTCATCAATTCTGGTTCGCAGATAAGAAAAGAAATTTAAGGTTTGGTCAGTGCCGTTACCCAATGCTTTGCATTTTTCACACTGACAGGTTCCTCCCCAGGTATCAAAGCCCCACACATCCAGACGGTCTGCCTCAGACCATTCCGTTTTTAACCGCTCCAGCAAATGCTGAAATAAATATTCCATTAGAGCGGTATTACTCATACAAAACTGAACATGCAATGCGTTGTCGGGTGTGATTTCCTCTTCGCGCTGTCCATACCAGTCGGGATGAGCCTCCAACATGGTTTGCCCTGTTTCCGTTGCCTTTTTGGGATCTAAAATCTTTTCAAAAATATGGCCTCCTGCCTTAAATTCCATTCCTAATTTTCTCTGCAATTTCCAGGTGTTTGCGCGATACGCCGCCATATTCATCTTGTTTCTTGCCATCCACAAAAACAACTGCGCAGAATCCTTCAAAGGCCCTTCAAATTCAAAACCACGGCCCAAATACATGGTGGGCTCGTAATGCTTACATTCAGGAATCTGTAATGCATCAATCCTTTCGGGAACATATTCCTCCCAAGGGGAATACCAACGAATCCCTTGTGCCTCCAACAGCTCATACACACCGTACAAAAGCCCATTTCTGCCATTGCCCGAAATGGTAATCTGTCTGCCGTCTGCCTTAATATCGAACTCCTGTCCATCCCCGACTACCGCTTCCAAGAAGATACTTTCCTCCCCCGCTCGGTCAGAAACTTCTGCTTCAAGTCCAATGCGGTTCAAATATGTCACCAATTCCTCTGCTGCAAAGGATACAGTGCATCTTGTCGCCTGTTCCAAATCAGCTCTAAAATCAATCGTATCTTCCTCATGTGCCCAAAGACGGTAGTAATTGGCTCCTTCTTTGTAGGGTAATACAATGTGAATCATGACTTCCTCCTACAGTAAATCCGCTCCGCTTTCGCTATCGCAATACATGGTTACGCTCTTATGACGGCGCATAATGGTAGCAGGACAATTTTCACTGATTTCTTCATGCACCGTTCTGGTAACCGCTTCTCTCTTTGTTGCTGCAGGAACAACGCAGAACAGATGATCTGCATTAATCAGTGCCGGAATGGTCAGAGAATAAGCATACTGAGGTACATCGTCAAAGGTTGGGAAACATCCATCATTCACTTGCTGCTGACGGCATACATCATCCAGAGTTACCTTCTTCAAGAGCTTAGTATCGTTAAAATCCGCTTCTCCCGGATCGTTAAATGCAATGTGTCCGTTTTCGCCAATACCTAAGCATACAATATCCGTAGGATACTGACGGAGAAGCTCTTCATATTTATCCTGATGCTCGGAAATATAATAGACATGACGGAAGGGAACCAAATCAAAGATATGTTCCTTCAAGAAGTGTTTAAAGGTCTGAGGAGCGTCCGTGTCCAGACCTACATATTCATCCATATGAAACGCATTGACTCTTGACCAGTCAATGTCCATTTTAGAAAGTTCTGCCAGCATTTCGTTTTGAGATGGTGCTGCTGCGAATACAACATTAATGTACTCTTTTGTTTCCAAAAGCTTGTTCATGCATGCTGCTGCATCTTGTGCCGCCGCTTTTCCCATTTCTGCTCTTGTATCAAAAACAGATACATTCAATTCATCCTTTTTAAATTGTTTAATAAGACCCATTGAAATCTCTCCCTTTTATAAAAATAATTCACTATAATTATACCTAATTTTTCCCTTTTTGTAAAGTGGTTTTTTAAAAGATACCAAACTTTTTTATTTGAAATTCTATATTTTGATCGTCATTTTTAAAATAACCCCTCATTCCATATCAGAATGAGGGGTTAAGCTTTTAATCTGTCAGAATAATAATAGTTGATGCTTCAAAGGTTCCGTCAGCCTGTTTGATACCGCTAATCAATACCGATTCGCCTGACAAAATCTTATTCAATGCTCTGGTATTATTATCATTTTTATTATCAATGATTTTGGTTCCGTTGCCTTTCTTGGTAAACACCTGAATTCGTTCTGTTGTGCCGGAACCACTGGTATCGGTTGCATATACATACAAGAAACCATAACTGGAATTTACAGAATCAACAGTACCCATCAAAGTATTTGAAGTCTGAACCACCTTTGAGGTAATTCTGGTTACCGTGTCGCTTTCCAAGGTAATCTCAACCGCGTAACCCAATCTTAAATCATAAATATCTCCTGCTTCATCATCAACTGTGATTTCCGTTGCGTTGTTCAATGCATATGTAGCGGAAGATTTTCCATCGTTCACAGTAATGGAAGGGGTTGTAGAAATAATGATTTCTTCAATGGTTCCGCTGGTGTTTTTCTTTGTACTTGTTGCACTTACACCGGAAACCTTATTGTTATCCAAAGTCAATGTCAGATTATCCCCAACCAGTAAATCTTTGAGTTCAACAAGCTTGGAGTTTTTCCTTACCGTAACCTGATCTGCTACTAAATAGGTTCTTTGTACACCGGAGGATGTTTCAGTAATAATCCCCAGCTCCGGTTCGTATTCAATTCCTACAAACTCAACAGACGTAACCTTGTTTGTCCGCTGAGCAATTTCTATTTTAACAATTTCGTCATTCTTGAGATAAATTGTAACATTATCTCCCAATGTCAAATCACTGAAGGAAACAGTTTTATTATTATAGTAAATTTTACATCCGGATGCCAATGTAAAAACGGTACCTGTTGCAGAATCACTGGTAACAACCGTCACTTCATCAGGAGTTCCTGTCTTTTTGGATGTTACATAGCCATCCTCCACACTATCTGCATCCAATGAAATCACATCTACATACCGCAAAGAACCGTTAAAATATTTCAAAACAACTGACTCACCGGGCATTGCGGTTGTGATAGATTTCTTTTCGCCGTCGATCCGAACCTCGGCAGCAGCAGAAATTTCATAAGCCTTTGCCGCACCTGAGTTTTTTACAGAAATCGAAGAATTGGAAACTGCGACTATTTCTCCTGCTACATAAGTAATGTTCAAATCTTCGATCACACGGTACAACATGGTTGCCATCTGTGCACGATTCACTTCTTGATTTGCACCAAAGCTTGTATCGCTCATTCCCACCATATACCCCTGATTCACTACATAGGATACATATTTTTTCGCATCATTGGGAATCTCAGTTGCGTCTTCAAAGGGCAAAGCACCTGTTCCCAAATTCTTTTCAGCGCCAGCAGTTTTGGTTAAAAACACCGCTGCTTCGTACCGTTTCAAGGTCTTGTTAATCTTAGAAGAAGCGAGATAGGCTTGCAGCTCGCTCTTTGTAAAAATGTCATAATACATCAGTAATGCAATTTCAGACTGATTATTCAGATGATAGGGTTCTAAAAAATCACTGTACAGTTCGTTTGCCTTTTCCACAATTTCCTGATTTGCAGATTCATAAAATCCAATAATACGGGACATAAAAAGCATCGCCTGTAATGTGGTCACGCCGTCAGCAGGTCCGAATTCACTTTCACTGTATCCGGCAATCAGACCCTGTTCTGTCATAGCGTCAATCGCATCTTTTGCCCAATCCCACTTAGAATCATTTAAATCATCAAAGGAAGAGGCTGATACTGTCATTCCCAACGTTGACACTGTCAGTACTGCAATCAGCAGTAAAGAAATCAATTTTTTCATGTAATTTCACTCCCTATTTTTTTTGCTTCCATTTTTCAACAAATTCATGTAAAAAAAGCAAGCTTATACTATAATAATGACATAAACAAAGTAATATGTAAAGAGTTTTCTCTATTTTTAAACAAATCTTAACATGTTTGTAATCACGCTCCAATTTTTTTGTATTTTTCTCTGATCAATTTCCAAAAATTGTGCCTTGATTTTCTGTATAAAATGCATTAGAATAGAGTATGTGGTTGACATAACGAAATACCACAAGAGAACAATTCCTCTTAAATTCCCATATTATTTTGGCTTTGTTTCAAGGTTACGGAAACAAAGAAACAACCACATCCCCCCTCGGGGGGAATAAAAGAATCGGTATTGACAGTCGATTCGTTAAAAATTATTTGTTAGGAGGAAAGTAAAAATGTCAAAAGCAAAAAAAACAATATCCTTTGCAGTAGTAATGATGATGCTTATCAGCATGTTCGTTCCTGTTTCTGCATTTACGGTTGCAGAAGATGTAAAAGGAACCGAATATGAGTCTACTGCAGCAATCTTAGGCGCACTGAGCATTATGGTTGGTGACGCTGAAACAGGCGATTTCAGACCTGCAGACGAAATCTTGCGTTCTGAGGTTGCAACCGTAGCAGTCCGTACTTTGGGACTGGACAAACTGGCAGCAAGCTTTGCCAACAAAAAAGTGTTTAAAGACGTTGTAGAAGGCCATTGGGGGAACGGCTATATCAATGTTGCAGCATCTCAGAAGCTGGTAGTCGGTGACGACGGTATCAACTTCCGTCCGGATGACCAGATTACCGTGGAAGAAGCATCTGTTATCTTCACAAAGCTGCTTGGTTATGAAAACAAAGCAGAGGCAGCCGGCGGATTCCCCACCGGATATATGATTACAGCCAACTCCATCGGTCTGTTTGACGGCATTAAGGGTGCAGAAGGCAACGCAACCCGTGGTCTGATTGCTCACATGGCCGAAAATGCTCTGGAAATCAAAATGATGGAGCAAACAGGATTTGGTAGCATCCCTACCTTTGAAGTAGTAGATAAAACAGTTCTGAACGATGTCCTGAACGTAACCAAGGAATACGGTCAGATTACTGCCAATATGTTTACAAGACTCAACGGTGCAAGCTCTTCTCTGAAAAACAATCAGGTTGAAATCAACGAAACTGTTTACACTGACCTGACCGGTACAGCAACCTCTTTGTTAGGATACGAAGTTATGTACCTGCACCGTAACAACAAAAACACAGGAGATAAAGAAATCCTGCTGGCTCTCCCCGATAAAACCGCAATGTCTGAGTTGACAATCGAAGGAGAAAATATTGTGGCAATCAGCGGTGATACCGTTCGCAAAGTGGAATACTGGGAAAACAAAGACACCGATAAAAAGACTCAGAATGTGAGCATTGCAGAAAACGCAGTCATGATTTACAACGGTGTTTACACTGCCTT
>JAZURC010000093.1:0-17026 GCA_045606005.1 Clostridia bacterium | reverse complement strand
ATGCTCATGGAGGTAACATCACCATTGAAAGTAAGGTACAGGTTGGGACTACAGTGACTATCACGTTGCCTGTGAAGCAGGAGGGCAGCGAGGTTGTGGTGGAGCAAGCTCAGAGCCAGTATGACGCCAGCGAACTCCTTGAGGGTATGGATCAATGGTAAAATTTGATATTTAATTCTCTTTTAATTCCCATGTAATCATATTGTAACCTTTATCGTGTATAATAGTAGTAAGCAAAAAAGAGAAAGGTGGTGTACCGGAGCGGCCTTGACCGAATTCGGAAAGCTATGAAGAAAACCGTTTCGATACTGATTATTGCGATTTTACTATTAACCGGTATGTGTTCTGTGTCTGCTGCACCCGCAACGGTGTTAGGATGGGATAGCGGAAATACAAGCGGTTTGGTATATGTAACCAATCCTTCCTTTTCAGGAGAAACTGTGGCAGAAGCCTATTGTGCAGTGTCCGGCTGGGCGGTGCAAGGTGCGGTGATCAGCCTTTACAGAGCTAATGCTGCCGGTGTGTTTGAATGGATTGCAGGTGGAGCAGCTGTGGGAGGCTCCGGAATGTTTTTTATGCCCGTATGGTTAAATACAGGGCGAAATTCCATGTTGGTTCGTGCAGAAACTTCGGATGGGCGGTATTCCCAGATTCGATGTGATGTAAATTTGATTGGACAGGGTATTTCTTTCCCGGTAAGATAAAAGAAAATGTGGTGATAAGCGTGAAGAAATTTTTGACAGGGCTTTTGTCAATTCTTGTATTATGCAGTGTTGTAATGACATTTCGATTATGGTTTGCAGAAAAATTATGGCCGGAAGGCTATAATTTTTTTTCTGTATGGAGTTCTTTGTCGCCATTTGAAAAACAGGAGTTTTCCGCTCCCCGACACGAGGAGCTTTTTATGCCGGACAGAGTGGTGGTAAACTGTGTGGGGTCAAGGCGGTCTATTTACACGGAAGGCAATCAGGAATTTGCCACTGTTTATGAAATTGCCAAGAAGAATCTGACCCGATGGTTAAAAGGGGGACAGGCTGAGCCGGAAAAAATAGAGGAAAAATTGTACTATGATACCTTAAAAACTCGCTCCCTCTTACTGCAGTATCCTGTCGAAATGCCCGTACGGGTGCTGGGACAACTGGTAGAGGTCAGCGATTCGGGGGTATATCAGAAGGTTTCTTCTATCACCGAGCTTGTGTTGGTACCAAAGGAAAGTGATGTAGAGCTTCTGTTGATGGACAAAAAGGACGGGACGGTTTACCGGTATCTTCTGGGGACAGACGGCGGAGAGCTGTTAGAAGCCATCAATCGTTACGGCACAGGAAATTCCAACATGATGCTTTCGGCTTACGAATTGGGATTTTATCGTCAGCCGGAGGATTCAGAGCTGGTACCGAAATTGATTTTAAATCCCTTTGTGATGCTTGACACCTCCAATCAAAGTCAGAAAACGGAAGTGTTAGAGGCAAGGGTGCCTTTCGGAAATCTTGATGATATGGAACAGGTGGAGGAATTGTTACGGTTGTTTGGATACAACCCCAATACCATTCAGAGATATACAGAAGCATCGGATGCCAGAGTGTTTGTATCAGACCGTTCCACTTTACGGCTTTATCCGGACGGCTTGTTGGAATATAATGCCACCGAAGCCCGCTATGGAATTTCGTTGCACGATATAGAGGGAACGGGAGATGCACAGACCTTCTTGGAGTCGGTGGACCATACAGCAGACTGGATTTTTAAGTTGTTTCAGTTAATTGGGTTGGAGGAAATGCCCACCATGCGGGTTACCTCTGATATTTCAGAGCAACATTATGAAAACTTTTCTTTTACCATGGACTATCAGGTGAACGGCCGTCCTATGGCGGTCAATTATGACGGCTCTGAAATGGTCAACCCCTTGCATCACGGTGCAGTGCTGGACATTCAGGATGACCGAATTACCTCTATGCGAATTTTACTTCGTGATTACAAAACCACGGAGGAACAGATTACCAATATGCCGCTTGTTTCTGCTTTGGATGCTTTTTCTGCGGCAACAGAGGAGTCTTATGAGGCGGAGGATGTTTCCTTGTGTTTTATTGATAACGGAAGAGAGGAATGGGTACAGGCTTGTTGGAGTGTGGTGTTATCCGACGGTGAAGCAGTAGCCATTAGCGAGGAATAAGTCATGAACCAAATCAGAATTAAGTGGGTTTTTGTTATATTATTTTTGTTTATTAACCTGTTTTTGGGATATATGCTGTATCAGTCCCAATGGCAGGCGTCCAGTATCAGCGAAGAAACGTTGACCCATGTGGTTTCTGTAATGAAAAAAAGGAATGTGCTGATAGAGGGAACCTTGATTCCAAAAACCAATCATAAAATGCGTGAGGTGTCGGTGAAAAATATAGTGGAAGATAGTTCTTCTTATGTTGCCTCTCTTAAATCGTCTGATTGGAAAAAAACAGAACAGGGTTTTTCTCGGGGCGATGAAACTCTCGTGTTTGCGGATGGTAGTTTTGCTTATAGCGGAAAACTTCCATTGGAGAAAACCTTGTCAGGGGAAGCGCTTTCAAAAGCGGTGCAAAAGAAACTGGAGGAGGTTTACCTGAATACGGAAGGAATGAAACTGAAAACCATTGAACAAATGGAGGATGGTGTACGATTGGAATATGTTCAGACCTATGAAAATTATGAGATTTTCGGAACAAAGCTGATGGTTTTGGTCAAGGGTTCTGATATTACAAGTATAACAGGAATTTGGATGGAATCGGTCAATATTCAGTCCAAGAAACAAGATACAATGTTTGCTACAGAAGCATTGATTCGCTTTGCAGAAGAAGGGCATTATACTTCTCCTGTACGGATTACTGAAGTCCGAAGCGGCTACTACATCAGTGAGTTGGACGAAAATGTTTCCCATAAAGTGATGCAAATGCTGCCCTGTTTTCAGGTAACAACTGCTTCCGGCACTAAATTTTACTATGATGCCAGAAATCCGCAGCAATAATTTTTACCGATTTTAAAAAAAATACTTTTCTTTATGATTTTTTTATGATATAATAAACTATAGTAGATTTTCTGCTCCAAAAGAGATTGCTTTGATAGATACATAAAAGGTGGGAAGCGAATTGGATAAATTTGTAATAACAGGGGGAAATCCGTTGTTTGGAGAAGTAACCGTCAGCGGTGCGAAAAATTCTGCAGTTGCCATTTTAGCGGCTGCGGTTTTGGTGGAAGAACCCTGTATCATTGAACATGTGCCGATCATCAAGGATGTTAATGTAATCTTAGAAATTTTGCGTCAGCTTGGGGCTGAAGTAGAATTGAAGGAAAACGGAACTCTGATGATGAACTGTGCTAAATTGAATACCCATGTGGCAACCTCTGATTTGGTGCGTAGGATGAGAGCATCTTATTACCTATTAGGAGCGTTTTTGAGTCGTTTTGGAAAAGCGGAAGTTTCCTTGCCCGGAGGCTGTGATTTTGGTGGTCGTCCCATAGATCAGCACATCAAAGGCTTTGAAGCCATGGGTGCTATGGTGAAGGTGGAGCATGGCAATGTGTATGCTACCACGGTGGACGGTGTTGAGGGCGGTTCGGTTTATATGGATAAGGTGTCTGTAGGTGCGACCATCAACGTTATGGTTGCGGCAACCAAAGCCCATGGAGTAACGATCATTGAAAATGCGGCAAAGGAACCCCATGTAGTTGATTTGGCGAATTTCTTAAATTCCATGGGAGCCAACATCAAGGGCGCAGGTACGGATGTTATTAAAATCAAGGGTGTGGACAAGCTTCACGGCGGTACATATTCTATTATTCCCGACCAGATTGAGGTTGGGACCTTCTTAGTTGCAGCAGCGGCCTGTGGCGGAGATGTACTGGTAAAGAATGTCATCCCTAAGCATGTGGATGCCATTACTGCAAAGCTTATGGAAATGAATGTGGAAATTGAAGAAATGGATGATGCGATTCGGGTGAAAAGAAGCGGGAAAATTACAAAAGCAAATGTAAAAACATTGCCTTATCCCGGCTTTCCTACAGATATGCAGCCTCAAATTGTAGCCCTTCTTTCGGTTGCTGAAGGGACGAGCATGGTAACAGAGGATGTGTGGGACAATCGGTTCCAATATGTCAGCGAATTAAAAAGAATGGGTGCCCAAATCAGCATAAACGGAAAAACTGCAGTGATTGAAGGAGTGGACAATCTGACGGGTGCGCCCGTTCGTTCTACCGATCTTCGTGCCGGTGCGGCAATGCTGATTGCAGGTTTGATGGCAAAAGGAACAACAGAACTTCAGAATTTAGAGCATATTGACCGTGGTTATGAAAATTTTGAGCAGAAACTGCGTAATCTTGGTGCTCAGCTGGTACGGATGAAGATGGAGGAATAGGATTTGCTGGAATTATGTACGCTATTCAGCGGAAGCAGCGGAAATTGTGTGTATGTCAGTGACGGGGAAACCCGTATTCTGGTTGATTGCGGTGTAAGCGGAAAAAGAATTGAGTCAGGATTGAAAAGCATCGGCGTAGGGCCGGAGGGAATTCATGGAGTCTTGCTCACTCATGAGCATAGTGACCATATTGCCTCGGTTGGGATTTTGCACCGTCGCTATGGGTGGAATCTTTATGCCAATCACCTGACCTGGAAAGCTGCAGAGTCGGTTGTGGGCAAGATAGATTCTTCTTGCCTGCATTTTTTTTGTCATTCCTTTCAAATAGGAAAAATTGAGGTAAATCCCTTTTCCATTCCCCATGATGCGGCTGATCCTGTGGGCTATCGGTTCAGTAAGGGGGATTCCTGTGTGACGGTTGCAACGGATTTAGGCATCATTACTCCCGAAGTGGAAGAAAACCTTATGGGGAGTGATGTGGTGCTGTTAGAAGCAAATCACGATGAGGAAATGCTCAGAATGGGACCCTATCCTTATTCCCTAAAGCAGCGTATTTTAGGGAAATCGGGGCATTTATCCAACGAAAATGCGGGGAAGCTTTGTGTCCGTCTGGCAAAAAGAGGAACGAAGGAATTTTTGCTGGGGCATTTGAGTCAGCATAATAATCTTCCCGAGCTTGCTTATCAGACGGTATTGTCGGAATTGCAGGAGAATGCCATGCTTGAACAGGTGAACATTGAAGTGGCACCCCGTGAGGGCGTGAGCCACCGATATCAAGTGGGAGTATAACATGCAAAAAATAAAGATTGTTTGCGTTGGAAAAATCAAAGAAAAATATTTTACATCTGCTATTGAGGAATATAAAAAGCGATTGAGTCGGTATTGTAAATTTGAGATTTTAGAGGTATCTGACGAGAGTGTACCTGACCGACCTTCAGCGGCACAGATTGCAGAGGTGCTTAAAAAAGAAGGGGAAGCCCTTTTGAAAAAACTGGAAGGAGAACGGAAGATTGTTGCATTGTGCGTGGAAGGGAAGCAGATGACCTCAGAAAAGTTTGCCGAGTTTCTGGAGCAAAGTGCAATGACGGGAGACAGCCTTTGTTTTGTTATTGGCGGTTCTCACGGTTTATGGGATGGGGTGAAGCAAAAAGCAGAACTGCGTCTTTCTTTTTCCGAAATGACGCTGCCTCACCAACTGATGCGTGTAGTGTTGGCAGAGCAGATTTATCGAGGCTTTAAAATTAACCAAGGAGAACAATATCATAAATGAGAAAAAGGGTATGGCAATATTACAAATATCCCAGCTCCTGTGCTAAAAGAATGAGAAATTGTTTGTTGGTCAGTTTCCCCTTTGAGGGGGAAGTTTGATAGAATACCCTTTGAATTTTCGGACTGGTTTCGTAGGTGAAAATTCGATCAATTTCATATTGAATTTTCCGCTCGGCTGTTTTCGTGCTTATATTAAATTGATGGGCAATTTTCGGATAAAGAAGACCTGATAGATTTTTAATAGCTTCTTTTTCCCGATAAATCAGCAGAAGAGCCTCCTGTAAAAACTGATGTCCGCTTGTATGAATTGGGATTTCAAATTCCTCCAGTAAAAGGCTGATGCGGTATCGTTGTTCTGCTTCTTCCCGGTTTTCTTTTTCCACAAGATGGAGAATTCGTCGGGAAAGCAGCTCCCATTCAACAGGCTTTTTTATTGCATAGGTAATATCCTTCTGAAGATACTCCGGAATCATCTGTTCAATATCCCATGCGCTCATGGTAAAAATATAGGGGTGGGGATGCAGTGACTGCAACCGTTCGATGACACCGATTCCGTCAAGAAGGGGCATGCAGTTATCCAATAAAATCAAATCCGGACGAAGGGATGTTGCCTTTTCGTAGGCATCTTCGCCGTTATGTGCAATTCCTGTAAGCTCCATTTTGGGATGGAGTTTAATCATATCACCAATACAGGTGCAAAAATCCTTGTCATCATCTACAATTAAAATTTTTATTGATTCCATTTTTGTTTTCCTCATTGTTTGTAACATTTCTTTTTTATTATACCGCTTTTCACAAATTTTTTCTACTGACTTTTTTACCAAAAAACAGTGCAAAAGAAATCAGTTTTTTAAAATTTCTCTATTATTCGCAAAAAAAACTAGTCAAATGTCGAAAAATGTGATATAATTATAATATAGATACTTGTCGGTAAGAATGATTGATTGAAAAGATTCGCTTTGTTTTCTAATTCAAAAAGAAAAGAGGAAAATGTATGAAATGTCCCTATTGCAGTGAAGCTGACAGCAAGGTAATTGATTCCCGATCTACAGAAGAAGGAGTATCCATCCGCAGAAGAAGAGAATGTCTGGTTTGCGGAAAGCGGTTTACCACTTATGAAAAGGTGGAGAATGTGCCCATTATGGTAATTAAAAAGGATCACAGCCGCCAGCCTTTTGACAGGACAAAGATTCTGAACGGGCTGAAACGAGCTTGTGAAAAACGCCCTATTTCCATGAGTGAAATCGAAACGATTGTATATGAAATAGAAACTTCTATTTATAATTCTCTGGAGCGAGAAATTTCAACCAATGAAATAGGAGAAATGTTGATTGAAAAACTAAGGAAGTTAGATCAGGTTGCCTTTGTGCGGTTTGCTTCGGTTTATCGTGATTTTCAGGACGTGGAAACTTTCCGTCACGAGATAGATAAGATTTTAAAGTAATAATTACCAAAAACAGACAATTCCATTTCAACTTAATTAGTTAAAATTACAAAAATAAAAAAAGTGCTTTACAAATGCATGTTGATATGATATAATGTGTACGAATTATAATTCTAACTTGTACAAGGAGGCATGACAAATGAGACGTTATGAAAAGCCGTTTTTAGCGGTAGCTCAATTTACGACTCGGGAAACTATCGCTAATGGTGCTTATACTCGTAAACCATCAACACAAGAAACATATGAAGGCGATACATATGTTGTAACAAACTACGACATTGAAAGTTTTGGACTTAGTTCCGCGATCAATACCAGAGTCGAGTAAAATTTAATTCTCAATAAAAAAAGACCGGCTTATAATCGGTCTTTTTTTATTTCTGTTATCAAAGTCTAAAAAATTTCGAGCGACTTCACGAAAAGGGCAGGGTAAGCAAAATCCGCAAAGCATATCTGTCTTTTGTAGAAATCAGCATGGCTTTCTTTCTCTTTATTATTCGGAAAACAGGGCAGTGGATAAATATCTGTCTCCGGTGTCGGGCAATAGTGCCACAATAGTTTTTCCTATGCTTTCAGGTTGTTTTGCAAGCTGAATGGCAGCAAAGGCTGCTGCCCCGGAGGAAATCCCCACCAAAAGACCTTCTGTTTTTCCCAGTAATCTGCCGGTCTCAAAAGCATCTTCATCGGAAACGGGAAGGATTTCGTCATAAATGTTTGTGTTCAGCACCTTCGGTACAAACCCTGCACCGATTCCTTGAATTTTATGAACACCGGCTACACCTGTTGACAAAATCGCTGAGGAGGCTGGTTCAACTGCGACAATTTTAATGCTGGGATTTTTGGATTTTAAATAACTGCCAACACCCGTAATGGTGCCACCCGTTCCGACACCTGCCACGAAAATATCAATTTTTCCATCAGTATCCTCATAAATTTCGGGACCGGTAGTAGAAAAGTGTGCCTGTGAATTGACAGGATTGGCAAATTGGTCGGGAATGAAGCTGTTGGGAATCTGTGTCGCCAGCTCGTTTGCTTTATCAATGGAACCTTTCATTCCTTTGTCACCTTCCGTCAGTACCAATTCTGCTCCGTAGGCTTTCATCAGTTTTCTTCGTTCCACAGACATGGTATCGGGCATAACAATGATAACACGGTATCCTCTTGCTGCTGCAACAGATGCAAGACCGATTCCTGTATTTCCTGAGGTGGGCTCAATAATGACAGAACCGGGTTTTAACCGTCCTGTTTGTTCCGCCTCGTCAATCATCGCCTTTGCAACACGGTCTTTTACCGAGCCTGCGGGATTCAAATATTCCAGCTTGGCTAAGACAGTTGCATTCAGGTTTAACTTTTTTTCAATGTTTGTCAGCTCCAGAAGAGGAGTTTTTCCAATTAACTGGTCAACTGATGTATAAATGTGACCCATAAGATAGCACCTTCTCTCTTTTACAATCCTTTTTAGTAAGCAATAACAGTATATCGTTATTTGCCTGTTTTGTCAAGCGGTAACTGATTCAAGGAGTTTTCTTCTGTCCGAAAACGAGTGGGTGTGGTGCAGAAAAATTTTTCAAATATACGGTTAAAATTTCGAATGCTTCTTTATGATAAAGAACTCTGTATTCATGCTGTTTTTTGCCGTGAAAAGCGGATTTCAGCTTGCGGCGAACGGAAAGACGCTGATTTTTGCAGTTGTGTTAGCCGTGTGTGCGATTACAGTCAATCTGTTGAGCTTAAAAATTATAGAAAGAATGGATGTAATAACGGTTGGTGTTTTTTCGGGCGCAGGGGCAATCGTTCTTCCTTTTTTATTCGGTACCCTGTTTTTAAATGAAATGGTGACGGTCGGGAAAATACTGTCTTTCCTTCTTCTTTTGGTTGTGGTAATCAGACCTGCAGTGAAAACCGAAAAGAAAAAGAAGAGGGATTGGAGAGGATATTTGTACGGTGTTCTTTTGTTTCTTGTTTCAGGAGCCTCTACCATGAACTGTAAACTTTACGCTGTAGCGGATCATGTGATGGGTACGGAAGTGCTTTGTTTTTGGGCAAATGTAATGATTTTACCTTATGTTGCCGTAGCTTTGTCAGGGACGAACAGGCACGAGCTTGTTTTTGATATTCGTCAAATGAAAAAGAGCGCTTACGTATTTGCAGGCTTGTCAGTGTTATTCAGTAATTGTTTTACTCTTTTGGAAGTATATGTGTTAAAGCATATGGATTTGGTGTTATATACTTTGCTTAACAACCCTATTACTTTTGTTTTAACGGTAATTTTTTCCCGTATTCTTTATCGGGAAAAAATTACCCGAGAAGTGTTGTTCAATGTGGGATTTTCCATTGTGGCGATTGTTCTGAACAGTGTATGAATCAGTGTAAGTGGACGGAGAAAAATTAAGTAAATCCGCTGCTTTACAAATGAAAGTTTGATATGAAACTTATTGTAAATTCTACACAGAACCCTCCGTTTTTGTTTTCCAAGTAATTTTTATTTTGGTTTAAGCATACTTTTTACCGGAGGTGATAGGTATGCTGACAATGCTGTATGCCTTTTTATGTCATGTTTTCTTTCTGGCGGGATTTTTGGTGAATCCCAATTCTTTTCCAAAAGCCCTGACGCCGGAACAGGAAAAGGAATATTTAGAGGCGTATCATAAAGGGGACGAGAGTAAGAAGAATTTACTGATAGAGCACAATCTTCGCCTTGTTGCCCATGTGGTAAAGAAATATGTGTCTTCGGGAAAAGAGATGGATGATTTAATCTCCATCGGCACCATTGGACTGATTAAAGCGGTCAATTCTTTTAATTATGATAAGGGAAAACGCTTGGCGACATACGCTGCCCGATGTATTGAAAATGAGGTTCTGATGGTTTTGCGTTCGGAAAAGAAGCTTCAGAATGAAGTATCTCTTTATGAACCCGTAAAGGGAGGGGAAGGAGAGATGACTTTTATGGAGATTTTAGAAACGGATGATGAATCCGTATTTGAAGAAGCGGAGCTGAAAAGTGAAATCAAAAAACTATACACCATGATCGATCGAGTATTAACTGCCCGTGAAAAAAAGGTGATTCTCATGCGATACGGTCTGAAGGACGGGAAGGAATATACCCAAAGAGAAATCGCAAAGGAGTTGGGATTGTCCCGCTCCTATGTGTCCCGCATAGAGAAAAAAGCCATTTCCAAACTGAATGCGGAAATGGCAGATGACGAATATTTTCAGTAAAGATAAAAATACAGGGAGCCTGATAGAGGTTCCCTGTATTTTTGAATCACAGAATACTCATTTATTCGTCTGCTTCTGTTGTATATTTTGAAATTTCCGCTTTCATTCTGCAAAGTCTTTGGTCGATTACCGCCATATCATCTGCAGTTTGCTTGATTTCCTCTTGTAAGGACTGAGGAATTTTGATTCCCGATTTGTAGTAAATCTTGTGTTCCAGGCTTGCCCATAAATCCATGGCAACGGTGCGAATCTGAATTTCAATTTTCACCGGTTCGACCCGATCGGTCAAAAACACAGGCACTTCCACAATCATGTGATAGCTTCGGTAGCCGTTGGGTTTTGGATTTTTAATGTAGTCCTTCACCTGCAAAACGGTAATGTCGTTTTGCCGTTTTAACTGTTCTGCTATGGTATAAACATCTTCTATCAGGGAGCAAATGACACGGATTCCGCCGATGTCATTTAAATGCAGTTTTGCATTTTCTAAAGTTGGCTCTAACCCCATTCGTTCCAATTTTTCTATAATATTTCGTGGGCTTTTATTACGGCTTGTGATATGTTCAATGGGGTTGTAATCATGTAAAAAATGATATTCATCATTGATAATATTCAGTTTCGTTTCCACTTCGTCAATTCCAAATTTGCTCATCAAAAGCAAACGAGTCCATTTCTTTTGCGTATCAAAATGAATTGTTTCTGACATATTTCTTCCTCCTTTGTATTCTTACTTTCATTATACTTCTTTTTTCAAGGAAAAACAAGGGGAAAGCAAAAAAGTTCACAATTGTTCATATTAAGGTCATATTGATCTGGAGTAAAGCTTGTTAAGCCGTTTCCAAAATGTGCGGTCAATGCTGTTCATTTGTTCTCGCGTCATTCTGTACTGCCAGTTTCCGTCTGCTTTTCCGGGAATATTCAGACGGGTATCGGAGCCGTATTTTAACAAATCTTGTACAGGTAACATCACAAGACCTGCTCCCGATACAAACAGACTACGGACAACATGGTCATATCCCCGTTCCCAATCAGGGTCAGTATAACCGCAGTATTCAAGCAAAGTTTTCTTATTTTGCTCATCCAATTCCCACAGAAACCCGAGCAAGGTATTGTTATCGTGGGTGCCTGTATAAGCAACGGTGTTCTGATGATAATGGTGGGGGCGGTGAATGGAGGAATCATCTCCTAAAAACCCAAACTGCACCACGCGCATACCCGGAAAACCACTCTCTTTAACCAACTGTTCTACCTGAGGGGTAATGTCCCCCAAATCTTCTGCCACAATCAATTTTTCTCCTGCAATTTCACGGAGTTTTTCAATCAGTTTCATGCCGGGGCCCTGTTCCCAATGACCGTATTTGGCAGAGGGGGCGTCAGAGGGGATTGCCCAGTAGGATTCAAAACCCCGAAAATGATCCAACCGCACTCCGTCAAACATGGTAAGCATGTGCTCCATTCGGTCACACCACCAGCCAAACCCGTCCTGTTCCATTTTCTCCCAACAATACAGGGGATTGCCCCAGTGCTGTCCCTCAGGAGTGAAATAATCCGGCGGAACCCCTGCAACTAAGGCAGGATTCCCGTTTTTATCCAGTAAAAACTGTTCCTGATGAAAATAAACATCCGCACTGTCAGGGGCTACATAAATGGGGATATCTCCTAAAATCTGAATTCCTTTTTTGTGTGCATAGTCCAATATTTCATTCCATTGACGGAAAAAGTGAAACTGAATAAACTTCCATAAAAAGAGGGTTTCCGAATCTTCTTCCTTCACGGTCCACTGATTCCAGTGCTTGTTTTCGTTTGCCGCTTTCAGACTCATAAATCGACAAAATTGTTCCAGATAGGGATTGCTTTGAATAAAGGCTTCAATTTCGTCTTTATTGTTTGCCCGACGGGCAGCTGTGTTCAAAAGTTCCAACCGATTATGATACAGTCGTACATATTCACAGCTATAGGGAGTCTGCTGACGGTGGTGTTGCAGCTCCTCCTGTGTGAGCAAGCCTTGTTCAAATAGTTTAGGCAAATCCACTAGGTAGGGATTTCCTCCAAAAGCCGAATGGGATTGGTAGGGAGAGTTGCATTCATCAATGGGGCAAAGGGGAAGCACCTGCCACCAGGAAAAACCGCAATCTGCCAGAAAGTCAATCCATTCTTTTGCTTCATTACCAAAACTCCCTGTGGAGTAGTCTCCGAACAGGGAGGTAATATGCATCAGTACACCGCTGCTTCGTTTCATATGGTCCTCCTATATCCGTTTATTGCTATTATCATTGTAATCTTTTTTTCTTGCCTTGTCAATCCCTTTGTGCTGTAATTCGGCGGTTGGGAAAAATTGTTTATTACAAAAAGAAGGGGAGAAAATTCTTTTTTCAATTTCCTCCCATTGTTATTTTTTATTGGTTTCTGTTCATGAGCTGCTCTGCAAGAGTGATGAAAAAGTCAGGTTCTTTTAATTTTTTTGCGGCATTGACAGCTTTTTCGGTGTATTCTTTTGCTAATGCAACCGAACGTTCTAAGCCAAACATGGTGACAAAAGTGGTTTTCCCCTGCTCTGCATCACTGCCAATGGGTTTGCCAAGGCTTTTTGTTCCTGTCACATCCAGAATATCATCCTGAATTTGAAAGGCCAGCCCCAAGGATTCTCCGTAAGCATTCAGATGCTCCAATTCCTGCTCGTCAGCTCCTGCGGCAATTCCTCCAAGCAACATTGCCGCCCGAAGAAGGGCACCTGTTTTATGCTGATGTAAGAAGGTCAGGGTTTCTTGTGAAATATCCTTTCCTTCCGATTCCATATCCACTACCTGACCCCCAATCATTCCTTCCGCTCCTGCAAGGTGAGAAAGGGTCTGGATTCCTTTTACAATGCGGTCTGCAGGCAGGTCAGATTTGGCAGCTGTTTCAAAAGCAAGGGTCAGAAGTCCGTCCCCTGCCAGTACTGCCATTGCCTCTCCGTAAACCTTGTGACAGGTAGGTTTTCCACGCCTGAAATCATCATCGTCCATACAAGGAAGGTCGTCATGAATTAAGGAATAAGTATGAATCATTTCCAGTGCACAGGCAAAGGGGAGTGCATCCTCCTTCCTTCCTCCGCAAGCCTCGCAGGCGGCAAGGGTCAGGGTGGGACGAATCCGTTTTCCTCCGGCGGATACTGCATGATTCATCGCTTTGAATATGGTTTTGTGAGGTCCGGGAAGGGTTTTCAGAGATTCTGATAATGCAGTTTCAATAAGTTCTTTATACCGATTCATTTTCTTCACCTTCTTCTGCTGAAAACAGTTTTGCTTTCATGTTTCCCTGGTTGTCTTTGGTTAAGATTGCAATTTTTTGTTGGGCATCCTCCAGCGTGTTGGAGCAAAAACGGGTCAGCTCCACGCCCTTTTCAAATAGTTTCAGGGAGTCATCCAAAGGAATTTCACCGCTTTCTAACTGCTTTGTAATTTGTTCTAATTCAAGCATTGCCTGCTCGAAGGTCATTTCTTTGCTCACTGTGTCGCCTCCGTTTTTATAATTTTGTTGACAGTACAATCAGCCGTACCGTCTGCAAACTTCAGGGAGATGTCCTGTCCCTGCTGTAATTGGTCTGCACGGGAAATCAGAACTCCTGCCTTATCGGTTGCGGTTGTATATCCGCGGGTCAATACGGACAACGGGCTTAGCGCTTACAATTTCTCTGCCAAGGCGCCTAACCGTTCCCGACGCAAATTCTGGGTTTGTTCGGTTGCTCGGGATAATTGTTGTACTATTCTGTCCAAATCCAGTTGCTGTCTTTCAATAGTTTCCAAGGGATTGGTATAGATTCTTCTGTTTGCTATGCTTTTGAGCAATTCTCGTCGGTGTTCTATTCCGGTCAGTGATGCATTGCGAAGCCGTAGATAGTATCCGGCAAACCGTTCCTCCAATTCTGATTGAGAGGGAACTGCCAGCTCTGCTGCGGCAGAGGGGGTGGGGGCACGCAAATCTGCCACAAAATCGGCAATGGTAAAGTCTGTTTCGTGTCCGACCGCAGAAATCACGGGGATACGGCAATCGGCAATGGCTCGTGCCACACCTTCGTCGTTAAACGCCCATAAATCTTCAATCGAACCGCCGCCACGACCCATAATCAGTACATCTGCCCAACCTGCGGTGTGAAAAAAATGAAGTGCCTGAATCAAATCCGCAGGGGCATCTGCTCCCTGTACCAACACAGGATATAAATAAACATCCGCCAATTTGTAACGGCGGGATAAGACATTGATAATATCACGGATTGCCGCTCCTGTGGGAGAGGTAATCACCCCAATTCGACGGGGAAAGGCAGGAAGGACTTTTTTTCGTTCCTGGCTGAACAAGCCTTCCAACTCCAGTTTTTGTTTTAACTGTTCATAAGCAAGATAAAGAGCACCGATACCGTCGGGCTGCATTTCCTCTGCATATAACTGATACTGACCGTCCCGTTCATAGACGCTGATTCTGCCGGATACGATGACCTTCTGACCGTTTTCGGGTTGAAAGGTTAAGAGAGATGCACTGCTTTTAAACATGACTCCCCGTACTATGGAGGTTTCATCCTTTAACGCAAAATACAGATGACCTGAATAATGGAGCTTACAGTTGGAAAGCTCTCCCTTGACCGTAATTCGTCCTAAGAGAGGGTCGCAGTCAATCATCCGTTTTAGGTATCGATTCAGCTCTGTTACAGTGATTATCGCCATAGGCTCACTCCTTCAGCACTCCTGCTAAAATTCCGTTGACAAAGGCGCCTGCCTCCGGATTGTCATAGCTTTTGGCAAGCTCTATGGCTTCGTTTACGGAAACTGCGTGGGGAATATCCTCCCTATATTGAATCTCATATACTGCAATCCGCAAAATAGCACGAAGGGGTGCGGAAAGACGCCCTATTTCCCAACGGTGGCTGTTACGGTTGATGATTTCATCAATTTCAGCTAAATGCTCCCATACACCTTCCAATTCTTCACGGACAAAATCCATATCCTGGGATTCTAATGCAATGGCATCTTCTTCCTCAAGGTCGGAAAAACATTGAAATTCATTCCAGATTTCCTGAGGCTGTTTTTTACGCAGGTCACACTGATACAGCAGCACCAATGCTTGCTCACGGGCATTTCTTCTGCTCATAGCTAAATGTTCCTTTCATTTACAAAATGTTCCTTCCATTATTGTATCATAAACTTGGGCTTTTGTACAAGGTTTTTTATGAAATTTCCAAGAAATTTAACAAAATCGAAAAAAAGGTTTTACTTTTATGGGAAAAAGGTGTATAATTATTGGTAAGAAAACCAAAAGGATGTGTAACCTTATGACAAAACAGGAAAAGACCAAAGAGTTAGTGATGATGGCGATGTTTTTTGCCATTATGGGCGTTATGGCTGTTACAAACATCGGTATGATACCTTTAGGATTTATGAATGCCACAACATTACATATTCCCGTGATTCTGTGTGCAGTTTTATTAGGACCAAAAAGGGGCATGCTGATGGGGCTTGTATTTGGGTTGATCAGTCTTTTGACCAACACCTTTCGTCCTAATATTACTTCTTTTGTTTTTTCACCCTTTTATCAGTCGGATTATGGCAATCCCTTATTTAGCTTATTGATTTGCTTTGTTCCCAGAATTCTGATAGGGTTAGTATCCGGGTTAAGCTATCAGGGATTCAAAAAAACCGGATTGCCCTCCCTTGTTTCTTTGGGAGTCACAGGATATTTAGGGTCTATCACCAACACCATTTTTGTCATGGGCGGAATCTGGTTGTTGTTCGGAGAAGGATACGCGGCTGCTAAAGGATTGGCGGTTGATGCGTTGGGCAGTGTGATTGGGTCTGTTGTATTGATAAACGGTGTACCCGAAGCGATTGTTGCGGCGATTTTAACGGCGGCAATCGGAAAAGCCTTGCAAAAATTCTTGCAGAAATGAGGAAATGAAGATGAAAATTATTGATGTCATTACAGGGAATAAACCCTGCCTTTCTTTCGAGGTGTTTCCTCCCAAAACGGATACAGCATTTGACAGCGTGTTGGAGGCGACAGAAGAATTGGCGGAATTAAAGCCCGATTATATGAGCGTTACTTACGGAGCGGGGGGAGGGACCTCTGCGTATACGGCACAAATTGCCAAAAATCTGCAGGATAAGTTTGGCGTTCCCACTTTAGCACATTTAACTTGTGTTTCCTCCACAAAAAAAGAAATTCAGAATCAGCTTCAAAGGTTAAAGGAGTACGGTATTACCAATATTCTTGCATTGCGGGGAGATGTTCCGGAAGGGATGGAAAAGGAAAAACTGGAATACCGTTATGCTGGTCAGTTGATTGAAGAAATCAAAGAGTTTGGTGATTTTTGTATTGGAGGAGCTTGCTATCCGGAAAGCCATCCCGAAAGCGAAACCTGTGCAGCGGATGTCGCCTATTTAAAGAAAAAGGTGGAGCAGGGCTGTGAATTTTTAACGACTCAGATGTTTTTTGATAATAACATTCTTTATAATTTCTTGTATCGGATTCGGGAAGCGGGCATTACTGTTCCTGTTGTGGCAGGAATTATGCCTGTGACCAACGGGGCACAGATGAAGCGGATTTGTTCCATTTCCCAGACCGCCCTTCCTCAGCGGTTTATCCGTATTGTTGACCGATACGGTGACAAACCGGAAGCAATGAAACAGGCGGGGATTGCGTATGCTACTGAGCAGATTATTGATTTGTATGCCAACGGCATCAAGAATGTTCA
>JAZURC010000092.1:0-5366 GCA_045606005.1 Clostridia bacterium | reverse complement strand
AAAAGCAACGCCAAAGGTTGAAAGTGCTGAACTTACAACCAAACAATTAGAGCTTACTTTTGATAAATATATGGATCCTGCGACGGTAGAGAATATTACTGTTGGAGATAATATTAAATATACTCTTGTATATAGTGACAGTCAAAAAGACTTAGCTGGAAATATCTTTGCAAAGAAATTTATTCTTCAATTCAAATCCCCACTACTCTGTGGTGAAGATTATGCCGTAACTGTTTCAGGAGCAAAATCATATTCAGGCATAACTATGGAGGATTATTCTTCAACCTTAACATCGGAAGAACTTGTAATTTCCAATGTTTCTCATGAAGAAAATACTGTTAAAGTTGAATACAAGAATAACACCAAAAATGAGCCTTCGTTCTATTCTGTATGTGCTATTTATGATGATGATGACAACATTAGCGCTGTGAAAAAAGTTACAGTTGACAATTGGGATAGCAATGGAAATGCGTTAAATGAATTTGCATTTGATACAGGTTGGAAAAAATATAAGATTTTCACCTGGTCAACCGATAATTTAGCGCCTATGCTCGTTCCTTATGATAGCTCAACAAATGAGTAATACTGAATAACATTAAAAGCACAGAGTGATTAAAACTCTGTGCTTTTAAAATGCCAAATTTATGCGTTTTTATGGACTTTGGTTTGTATCGTATTATATGTATGCTTGGAGCCTCTGCTCTCAGGCGTACACCAAACCTTGTTCCTTGACGGACAATTTCCGGTTCTTCTAAGGTAAGCTCTTCAATACAGGGAGATACAATGCCGTATCCCGTTCTGTTGACTTCTTCCAAAGCCGAAGATACTTTGTCGTATTTTTTCTTAATAGCTGATAAGGTTTCCATCATTCTGAGCAGACTGTATTCATCCTTGATTTCCAAATTGGAACGCTGACTCAATACCTGATAAAACAGGCTTTCGCAAGTAGTGGCGGTTGCACCGATTTTTCCGTTTGCCAAATCTGCTCTGGATACGGAAATATCTTTTAAATACTCGCAGGATTTTAATTGTTCAACTGCTTGATATACATCGCTGATTTTTGTTGCGGATTCTATGGAATCTGTTACAGCTTTGTATAAACCTTGTTTGATTGGATGATCATTTTCCAAGCATTCTATCCATTTGGGTAAATAGAAGGAAATTTCAACAACAGGGAATTCAAATAAGACCGTTTTCATAATTTTGTGAATGTCATCCAATTCCATTGTTGCACAGTTAATTGGAAGAACAGGGGAGTGGTACTCCTGTTCCAATTCTTCTTTTAATTCTAATGTTTTCGGACTATCAGGATGAGTGGAGTTTAATAAAATAACAAAGGGTTTTTTCATTTCCTGTAATTCTGCAACCACTCGTTGTTCAGCATCAATATAATCTTCTCTTGGAATTTCACTGATGCTTCCGTCTGTTGTAATCATTAAACCAATGGTGGAATGTTCACAAATAACCTTTTTTGTTCCTAATTCTGCTGCTTGCGCAAAGGGAATAGGGGAGTCGTACCATGGGGTAGAAACCATTCTCGGTTGGTCATTTTCGATGTGCCCCAGAGCACTGTCAACAATATAACCAACACAATCAATCATTCTGACCTGAAACACCGAGTTGTCTCCCAGATTAATTTCCACCGCTTCATTTGGAACAAATTTCGGCTCTGTGGTCATAATGGTTTTTCCGCCTGCACTTTGAGGAAGTTCATCTCTGGCGCGTTCTCTCTGGTATGCATTTTCGATATTGGGAAGAACCAGGGAATCCATAAATCGTTTGATGAATGTTGATTTTCCAGTGCGAACAGGTCCTACAACCCCTACATAAATATTCCCGTCTGTTCGTTCCGCTATATCCTGATAAATACTCATAGCTGTACCTCCTTACAGATTGTTTGTACATATATATGAACAGGCTATTTTGTTTATGCAGGAAAATGAATCATATTTTTCATGACCGTGGGAATAGTAATAAAAGCGAGGTGACAAATAGTGGGAGATATCATTTCTTATGTACAGGAAAATGGAAAATATTCCTTTGATGAATTGGAATTCAACGAAGTGGACAGCTTGGTTTTATCCCAACTTTCCTATTTGAATTTTCAAAATACGAAAGCGGTACTAAAAAAATTTGAAGTAACTTTTTCTGATCTGAAGGAAAAAGATATTGAATCATTTTCAAAAGAAACAATATTCCCGGATAAAAACAAAGAATTGTTTCTCAATGTCATTGAAAGCAAACGGTTCGGAGCGATTCATCTTGGATATTACAGTCACCATAACGACCTTGAAAACGAAAAACAGTTTGCCGCCATTACTTTTCGTTTAAAAAAGAATTTTTATTATGTTGCATATCGGGGAACAGACGGCAGCTTTGTGGGATGGAAAGAAGATTTTAATCTTTCTTTTCTACAAAATATTCCTGCACAGACAGATGCAGTTTTGTACTATGAAAAAGTATCAAGATTGAGGAGGGGCACCTTCCTTTTAGGCGGTCATTCAAAAGGTGGGAATTTAGCTGTATATACTGCAATGCGGTGTAACAAGATAGCAAAAAAGAAAATACGTGCTGTTTACAATCACGATGGTCCCGGTTTTCTGCGAGAAGTGTTTTCCACGAAAGAATATGAAACAATCAGTCACCTTATCCATAAAACTGTTCCACAGAATTCAATTGTGGGACTTTTACTGGAACAACACGGAAATTATTCCGTTATTGAAAGCAACGCTTTTTCTTTTTTACAACATAATCCTTTTTCCTGGGTTGTTGAAGACGGAAATTTCATCCCTGTTAAGTCGGTTACATTTCTTTCTGAATATACCAATCAAACAATTAATACCTGGTTAATGCAATTAGATGTAGAAACAAGAAAGGAATTTGTGGATCATCTTTATTATGTTTTCAAAAGTACAAATGTTCAGACAATTCCTGAATTATTGGCATTAGGGAAGGATGGCGTTAAAATATTATTCCGAAGCATCCGTGAATCTGACCCTGATACAAAAAACATGATGTATCAAACAATCAGTGAATTAATACAAATTTCATTTTCAGAAATGAAAGAATTGCTATCTAAAAAACTGATGCAAAAGAAAAGTCCTGACAGTTAAAATTGTCAAGACTTTTTCTTTTAAAATTCATACAGATTCAAACCGGTCTGTGCTGCATCCAGCCGTCTCTCGATTTTTTTATCACCCGGAGTAACAACCAATTCACAGGTTGCAGAAATGTGACATTCGTTCAGATGACCGCCGAAAATCTGCATTTCGGGATTACATACATTGATATGAATGTGTAAGTATGGCTCACCATCCTTAGAAGAAATATTTCCGATTAAAGAAGTAATTTCCATTTCGCCAATCAATTTGGTTTTGCGGTATTCACCCGTTGCAACACTATATAATCCGATCACAACTTTATCTGTTGCTCCCAGTCCGGTTATCTGACCGGAGAGGATTTTCTCTTTTTTACAAAATTCCGTTAAAGAAGAAATGACTTCTTCACCACGATCAATTCTCACAATATACAGTGAACCTGATTTGCAATATTCCATGACTCATTCTCCTTTTAAAAGTAAGCCGCCTCGAATGTTGAGACGGCTTATATTATTTGTTAAATGGTTTCCAAAGCAACAGAAATATCCTCAATCAAATCCTCTGCGCTCTCAATACCGATAGACATACGAATCAGGTCAGGACCGACTCCTGCAGCTTCCAATTCCTGATCATTCATCTGGCGGTGAGTAGAGCTTGCAGGATGAAGTACACAAGTTCTAGCATCTGCAACATGGGTTACAATTTCTGCAATTTTCAATGATTCCATGAATTTCACAGCATTCTTGCGACCGCCCTTTACACCAAAAGCAATGACACCGCATGTGCCGTTGGGCATATACTTTTGTGCTAAATCATAAAAACGGTTGGACGGAAGTCCGGGATAGTTCACCCATGCAACATTGGGATGATTTTCTAAAAATTCTGCAACCTTTTGTGCATTATCGGTATGCTGCTTCATGCGCAGATGCAAGGTTTCCAATCCTAAATTCAATAAAAATGCATTGTTTGGGCTGGGTGTAAAGCCTAAGTCACGCATTAAGTGGGTTTTTGCTTTGGCAATATATGCCATTTTCCCAAAATGCTCTGTATATACAATACCATGATAGGATTCATCCGGTTCAGTTAAATCCGGATAATTTCCTTTTGTCCAATCAAAATTACCGCTGTCAACAACAACGCCCCCTACAGCAACCGCATGACCGTCCATATATTTTGTTGTGGAATGAACAACAATATCCGCACCGAATTCAATGGGTCTTAAATGAATCGGAGTAGGGAAGGTGTTGTCTACAATCAACGGCACATTATGTTCATGTGCTAATGCTGCAAATTTTTCAATATCCATCACAACCAAAGAAGGATTGGTCAAAGTTTCTCCGAATACTGCTTTGGTATTAGGTCGGAATAAAGCATCAATTTCTTCACTCGGTGCCTCAGGGTTTACAAATGTAACGTCAATTCCCATTTGACGCAATGTTTTATTCAATAAATTAAAGGTACCGCCGTAAAGAGTACTGATACTGATTACATGATCCCCCGAATTACAGATATTAAATAAAGAACTGAAAACCGCCGCCTGACCGGAGGAGGTCAGCATTGCACCGACACCACCTTCTAATGCAGCAATTTTTTTCTCAACTGCATCCGTTGTAGGATTTGCCAATCGGGTATAAAAAAAGCCATCTGATTTTAAGTCAAATAAATCACCCATTGCATCAGAGGATTCGTATTTAAATGTTGTACTTTGGCAGATGGGCACAACTCTGGATTCTCCGTTTTTGGGAAAATAACCTGATTGAATACATTTTGTTTCTAAATTAAACTCTTTCATGTAAACTCACTTCTTTCTTTATAATATAAATATTATATAACAGATGCAAAATTCTGTCAATCGTTTTTACAAAAAAGAATCAGCTTTTCAAGATTTTCCAAAAAGTGATGATTGTCCAATTTTTGTCGCTTTGAAGGGCCTTTTGTCCGTCCGCCGCTGCGACGGATTTTGCTTTCGGTATATCGAATGTGAAGCAATCCTTCAATGTTGTCTTTTGTGTAAATAAACCCGTCCTGTCGAATAGGGAAGGCACCTTTGGATAAACACATTGCTGCAAGACCATAATCCTGTGTTACTACAATATCATTTCTTTTTGCAGCATTAACAAGTGCAAAGTCAGCACTGTCAGCTCCTTTAGAAACAACGATCGTTTCTAAGTTGTCTTTGGAAATAATATGAGATGTATCGCAAAAGGCAATACAATAAATTTTATATTTTTCTGCAAGGAATAAAGTTTAAGTCGGAGGCCAAGCGGT
>JAZURC010000091.1:0-12512 GCA_045606005.1 Clostridia bacterium | reverse complement strand
GCATGGCGTAAAAAGGTTACAATACTGTACTCTGCAGAGAAACAGAGTGGTCGCAAGCGAGGACTGGCTCGATAAAAAGGAAGCGGCAGAAAGGATGAAGCAAATGAAACTTGATTGGATTCAAACCATTATCGGTGATAGCTACACTGAAGAAATGGATACAGCAATCTGCAAGGAACTGGGACAACGATTTGTCTCAAAAACTGATTTCAATTCCAAACTGGAAGAAATCAAAGGATTGAATTCCCAAATTAAAGAGCGGGATTCTCAACTTAAGAAACTGAAAGATTCTGTCGGTGATAATGAAGAATTAAACAATCAGATTCAAAAGCTGCAGGATGAAAACAGAACCGCTAAAGCAAAACACGCAAAAGAAATCAATGATTTGCGGTTGACTTCTGCTCTGGACAATGCTTTATTAAAAGCAAAGGCGATTGATGCCGACCTTGTAAAAGTGAAACTGGATAAGGACAATTTGAAACTGAATGAGGATGGTACTATCAGCGGAATCGATGAACAGCTGAAAACCATTCAAGAAAACTTTGGCTTTTTATTTGAATCCGCACAGGAAACAAAAATTGAAGGACTTACCCCCGTAGAAAGCGGAGGGAAACAAACAGAAACGGATCCGTTCCTGCAAGGGTTCGGGCAATAACGAAAGGATGATTTAAACAATTATACCGAATTTAAAATTCTGTATTCAAAGATATCCATAGAAAGTTAGTTTCATCACTGATAAGATTTTTTGAAGAATTACAACAAAAGAAACATGGCGGAGACGTTTATGTAAAGATATCGTTTTTTAATAAAATATGGCAAAGAATGATTAAAAAGTACTTAAATGATTATTTTGCCGGTGTCGATGCCGAAAACGGTGAAATTTTGTTTGATGAAAACCAAGAAACCTCTGCGGTTCGTTTTGCAGAATCAACATTTTCAATAGATGATTCACATAATAGCTTTAAAATAAGACCAGACCAATACGACAAAGAGGAAGGCAAACAGTATATTTTTGACTCGAAATATTACTATGAACTTTCTGAAACGAACTATAAACAGTTTACATATGACGTATTGCTACAGGTTTTAAATAGCGAATACGAAACATATAATGTGTTGATTTTACCCGGAGAGTCTCATAGTTCATCGCATTTGTTGTTGAAACCTGAATTCCGAAAGTTATATTGCTATGCAGTTATATTTGGCTTGCGCTGAGTGATATAGAGCATTGAACAGCGAAAGGCAAATATAATATCACTGAAACCAAAGGTTTCAATAACACTTTTGTTTTGCGAAAATATCGCTCCAACGCAGTTGAAATCTTTTATGTATATTGTTTTGTAGGGTTGGCACAGCGGTCGAAGGTCAAAGGCATAGCCGACTGAGATTTGGGAACCGCAAGTGGCCCTTTAGGGCTAACCCGAAGGTCGGTGGTCGGGGATCGCCCCCGTAATAAGAAATCCTTGAAACTACAATGTTTCAAGGATTTTTTGCATGGACTTTACATAGAATTTGAGATAGTTTCTTATTATTATTATTTAGTCAATAAAATCGAATTCAAAATCCAACATTTTTACAGTATCTCCTTCGCCGGCTCCCTTTTCACGAAGGGCGTCGATAATGCCTTTGCTCCTTAATGCCCGCTGGAAGAACCGAACGGATTCATTATCAGCAAAGTTGGTGGATGCCATGATTTTATCCACCAAGGAACCGCTGACCTCGTAAAGGTCGGCATCCATTTTAGTTACAGTAAAGGTAAGAGGTGTTTCCTTATCATATTCTGCCACCTCGCCCGTTTCCTCTTCAAACAAAATAGGAACGGGAATTTTAGAAAGCCGTTCAGCAGCGTAGGAAATCAGCTCCTGAACCCCTTGTCCTGTTGCAGCACTGATAGGGAAGACGGAAAACCCTTTTTCCGTCATAGCCACTTTAAATTCCTCATAAGCGGTTTTATCATACAGCAAATCCAATTTATTTGCGGCGATAATTTGCTCTTTTTCAGCCAGTGGAATGCTATATTGCTGAAGCTCACGGTTGATAATTTCAAAATCCTCCAAGGGATTTCTTCCTTCACAACCTGATACATCAATTACATGAACAAGAAGTCTTGTTCGTTCAATGTGACGCAAAAATTCGTGCCCCAAGCCAACCCCTTCGTGAGCCCCTTCTATAATCCCCGGAATGTCCGCCATGACAAAGGATTCTCCTCCCTGAGGGGTAACAATCCCTAAATTGGGAATCAGCGTTGTAAAGTGATAATTGGCAATTTTGGGTCTTGCACTGGATACAGAGGACAGTAGTGTGGATTTTCCCACATTTGGGAATCCCACCAACCCTACATCAGCTAATAATTTCAGTTCCAGAATAACAGTACGCTGCCCTCCCGGCAAACCTTGTTTTGCAAAGTTGGGTGCTTGACGGGTAGGGGTGGCAAAATGTGTGTTGCCCCAGCCGCCATTTCCGCCTTTTGCGGCAATAAATTCTTTTCCCGGTTCGTTCATATCTGCTAAGACAAGCCCTGTTGCTTCGTCTCGGATAACGGTTCCGGCAGGAATGGCAATCACCAGATCTTTGCCATCTTTTCCAAAGCATTTTCTGGCAGTTCCGTCACCGCCCCGTTCTGCAGCGTAGCTTTTTTTGTAGCGGAAATCCATGAGTGTTGTCATCTTCTCGTCTGCCACAAAAACAACATTTCCGCCCCGACCGCCGTCACCGCCGTCAGGACCTCCTGCTGCCACATATTTTTCCCGACGGAAGGAAACACAACCGTTCCCACCTGCGCCGGCTTTGATTTCGATTTTTGCAGTATCTACAAACATAGCTGCCTCCTAAAGAGTTTGTTTGACAGAAAAATCCCCCTTGAAACCAAGAGGGATTGAAATTCCTGAAATTATTGAGCGATTTCGTAAACGCTAACCTGTTTCTTGTCTTTACCCTTACGCTCAAATTTTACCTTACCGTCAATCAGAGCAAACAAGGTGTCATCACTGCCGATGCCCACGTTGTTTCCGGGATGGATTTTAGTTCCTCTTTGTCTAACAAGAATATTACCTGCCAAAACAAATTGACCGTCCGCCCGTTTTGCGCCCAGACGCTTGGATTCGGAATCTCTTCCGTTCTTGGTGCTACCAACACCCTTTTTATGAGCCAATAATTGAATATTCATCATCATGGTTTTAAACCTCCAAACTACTAATTTTTAAATACTCTCCGTAAGTTCCGCGCAACTCTCTTAGCGCTGTTTCAAAAGGAATCAAAAAATCCTGCATTCTCTGTTTTTGGGATTCTGGTGACTCTTCCGTAAAGGAAAAGGTAATCAGACCGTCTTTTAATTCATATCGGCAGGGGAGATTCATATACTCTGCCGCGCCGATAATGTACTGTGCTATTGCAGAAACAGCGGCACATACGATATCGCTGCCTTCTTCTGCATAACCCGAATGACCCTCTAAGCTGAATGCACAAATTCCTTGCTTACTGTGAAACAAAGTAGCGGTAATCATTATGCGTTGATACTATCAATTTTCACTTTGGTGAAATACTGACGGTGACCCTGTTTTTTACGGTAGCCTTTTTTAGACTTGTACTTAAATACGATAATCTTTTTGGCACGGCCATTTTTCAAAACACTTGCACTAACCTTAGCACCTTCCACATAGGGAGCACCGCAGGTAAGTCCGTCTTCCTTGCCGACTGCGATAACCTGATCAAAGGTCACAGTCTCTCCTTCATTTGCGCCCAGCTTTTCGATATTGATGATATCGCCTTCTGAAACGCGGTATTGCTTTCCGCCTGTTTCGATTACAGCATACATTTTGCTGCACCTCCTGTTTTATTCAAACTCGCTGAGTCAGGTAATTTCCTAAGAAATATTTACAACCTCTATCATGCGGCATCGTATATTATAGCATAAAACAAAGGGCTTGTCAATGGTTTTTTGAAATTATTTTGCTTTTCAGGGGAAATTTTCTTAATATCCCAATTCTTCTCCTACCAAAATCACCTTGATTCTGCCTTTGATCCGCTGCCTAGCACAAATACTGTACTGACAGCAAATCCGTGAATCGGAGGAGCAACCGTCTGTCATTTCGGGATTTTCTTTATTCAAAGAAACACAATGCCCTGTTTTACTGCAATAGGTATCACAATGTAAACGAACGCAGTTTTTGGGTGCTGCTATTGTTTTTACACGATGAATGGCAGCCTCTAAGTTTGGTACAATTTTGTTGATTCCCATTACCACGATTACAGATTTGGGGCCGTGCTGCAGAGCGGAAATACGGTTGCCGTTTCCGTCTACATTATAAAGCTCACCCTCCTCGGTTAATGCGTTGGTGCTTGTGAAATAAGTATCAACAGAAAAACTGCCCCTATAGATGGCAAGAACCTGATCACGGGTCAGATTTTCCTTATAACGGTCTAAAAAATCATACCGTCCGCTTTTTAAGAGGTCAATGACCCCTGTTTCAAAAAGGGTCATGGAACCGCCCACCGCTACCTTGCTGCCTTCCGAAACCAAAGTGGTAATCAGGGGGACAACTTCCTCTTTTTTATCCACATAAAAAACCGTCATATTATTTGCTTCTAAATTTTTGATTGTCTTTTGTACATTCATGTTACAATTCTCCTTCTTTTGGTTACTATGGAAAATAAAGAGCAAAACAGTAAAATTCCGAATATGACACCGCAGCTGTCTAACATCATATCCGAAAGCTGACAGCTTCGTCCCGGAACAAAGGATTGATGGATCTCATCGCTGACTGCATATAAAGAGCCTGCAAGTAATGAAAATCCAAAGGATTTTTTTAATTGAAAGAAGGTTTGATAGAAGGCGTTGCAGCAGCATAAACCCAACAAGGAGTAGATAGTAAAGTGAGCGAGCTTGCGAATAAAATGATTCCAAAAAGCAGTGATTTGAGTCAGGGTTCCCGTGCTGCAAGGAATACCGAAAAATTTTGTATACCAACCTACAATCTGTTCTATCAGTCCATGGCTTACCTCGGTGGATTCCTGTGCATTTTGTGCAGAAAATAGATAAATGGCGACCGCCACTGCAAGGACAGATGCCCAGGAAACAATGAAATATAATTTATTTTTCTTCATACTTTCCCTCATTATTGTTAGTGTGTTACTGTTCCGTCAGAGAAAATGGAAACAGGGGTTTGGGTTATTTCCGGTTGAGGCTTGATAATACCTGCCTGAATAAATGCTTTGAACCTTGCCCCGTATTCCCGAAGATCCATTTTTTTGGTGGTAGCGGTATCGTCGGTATCGGCAGCATCTACTGCTAAGACGGTAATGCCAAGCTGTCTGCCGATATAAATCCCGCGAACATTGTGATAGTGCTGGCTGACAAAAACCGCATTGGAAATTTCAAATAATTTATTTGCACGGTACATCGTATGATAGGTATCAATTCCTGCGTGATCTAGAAAAATATCTTCGGGAGCAACGCCCAGATGTTCCAGATATTCTCTCATCACGGTGACTTCATCATAATAGTCGGAGGTATGATCACCGGAAAGCAAAATCTTTTTTGCACAGCCTTGTTCATACAAATCAAAGCCCCGATCCAAGCGGTTTTTTAAACTGTTGGAGGGAGTACCGTCTGTATTCACTTTTGCACCGGGGATAATAATCGCATCCACATGGGGAGCATTTTTCGCAGAAATAATATAGTTGTTGCCATATTGCTCAATCAATGAATTGACAGAAATACAAAGGGCAACTGTAATGACTAAAATTGCGGTAAGAAAACCGCCTAATATGGAAAACATGGTCTTCAATTCAACACCTCATTTTATCCTTAAGTTTAAATCTATTCTATATTATACCGCACTTTGAAAAAAAATTCAATCATTTTTTATAAGAAAGTGATTTGTTTACGATTTGCTGTACTGTTTTTTTGAAAATTTCAGAGGCGGAAACATTTTCATTTTCACCATTCTCCACAAAAATACACAATGCATATTTGGGATGTTCTGCAGGGAAAAAACCGGTAATCCAAGAGTGGACCTTTGTGGTTTCTCCGTCGCTCCAACCCGTTTGTGCCGTTCCGGTTTTACAACCTGCACCGCCTAAATGATCCAAAGAAAGGGATTGTGCTGTTCCTGAAAGGGTGGTCATCACCATCATGGATTGGAGAAATTCTGCTGTTTCTTTGGATAAAATCCGTTCTTGCTTGAAGGAACTGATTTTTTGTATGGTTTTCTGGTTTCCGTCTGTCACGGAATGAACCAGATTGACCCTATGACGAAGTCCTCCCGAGGCAACAATGGCAGAAAACTCTGCAACCCGCAGAGGAGTCAGCATAACCTTGCCCTGACCAATAGACAAATTGGCAATCTCTCCCTCAAAATAATTTCCTCTTTCACCGGCTGAGTCTGTTTGCTCACCGCTGTTTTCAAACAAGCGGTAGGGAGACCCGATTCCAAATTTCTCAGCCATATCCAAAATAGCATCTGCACCTATCTTCCGTCCCAATTCAATAAAGTAACAGTTGCAGGATTTTGCAAAGGCTTCCGGCAGGGTTAACTCACCGTGAGCAATTCCGTTATAACAACTGACGGTCTTTTCTCCGATTGTCACAGAACCGTTGCAGGTGTACCACCCAAGCTCTGTGTTGGTTTCAAGAGCCGCTGCGGCTACAACAATTTTAAAAACGGACCCTGCATCATAAGCGCAAAGTGCACGGTTTAACAGATTGCCGTCAGAGGAGGTGACGGACGGGGTAATATTTGATTGGTCAAAATCGGGAAAGCTTGCCATTGCTAAAATATCGGAGGTGTGAACATCTAAAAGTACCGCCGCCCCATGCTGAATTTTCTTTTTGCCCGTTTCTTCAAGAATATTTTGAAAGGTGGCGTCTATGGTAAGACGGAGATTCCGTTCCTGTTCGGGGTTTTCGTGAGAGGAAAAATCGGTAATGGTTTGTCCTGAAGCGTCGGTGACTGCACCGATTGAAATACCGCTTCCCTTTGTTAATATATCGTCATAAGCTGCTTCCAATCCCGTAATGCCTTCCGCTCCGTTGCAGTATCCCAGAAGATGAGCAGCCACACTTTCGGCATCGTATCTCTTGTTCGATGCGGCAATTTCAAGTCCGGGGGTTTGGGAAAAATCCGGTTCTTCCGTCAAGGGTACAGTAAAAATCTGTTTTCCTGCTAATTTTTGTTGGAATTCTGATGCTGTCCAACTGCAAAAGGGATGTAATTGGCGGTACAGTGCGTTTCCGTCCTCTACCTGCGTGGGTGTAATGACCGCAAGCCATTGTTCCCCTGCACTTGTCATGGAACAGAAGTGACGGTCTGTGATATTTCCGCGGTTTCCTTGACCCAATACTTCTGTCCAACGTTGGTTTGCCGCTTCTTCTGACAGCTCATTTCCCTGAACAAGCTGTAAATACCCAATCCGCACAGCTAAAAGAGAAAACACCCCCAATAGAACCATGCCCGCAATTTTTGCCTTTCGATTCATAGACAACCCTCCCAAAATAGAAACACAGAACTATGATTTCCAGTTCTGTGTTTTTTATCCATAAGGGTTATCGTTCCAGTATTTTTTTTAAATATTGTCCCGTGTAGGATTTTTTCACCTTTGCCACTTCCTCAGGAGTGCCTGAGGTGACCAGCATACCTCCGTTGTCGCCTCCTTCGGGGCCCAAATCAATAATATAATCGGCGGTTTTAATCATGTCAAGATTGTGTTCAATGACGACCACCGTATTCCCTGAATCCACCAGGGTTTGCAATACACCAATCAAACGGTGAACATCAGCAAAATGAAGTCCTGTGGTAGGTTCATCCAGTACATAAATGGTTTTTCCCGTGCTTTTTCGGCTCAATTCCGTTGCCAGTTTCACACGCTGTGCCTCTCCCCCTGAAAGGGTAGTGGAGGGCTGACCGATTTTGACATATCCTAAGCCTACATCGTAAAGGGTTTGCAGTTTGTGTTCAATCTTCGGAATGTTTTCAAAAAATTCCAAGCCTTCTTCTACGGTCATGTTCAGCACATCATCAATGTTTTTATCCTTGTATTTTACATCCAGCGTTTCCCGATTGTACCGCTTTCCGCCGCAGACTTCACAGGGAACATACACATCTGCCAGAAAGTGCATCTCAATTTTGATGATGCCGTCTCCTGAGCAAGCTTCACACCGACCGCCCTTTACATTAAAGCTGAACCGACCTGCGTTATATCCGCGAATTTTGGATTCATTTAAGGATGCAAACAAATTTCTGATATCCCCGAATACCCCTGTGTAGGTTGCAGGGTTGGAACGGGGAGTTCTGCCAATGGGGGATTGGTCAATGTTAATAATTTTATCTAAAAATTCTACCCCTTCAATGGAATCATGAGCCCCTGCTTTTAATCTTGAACCGTTCAGTTTAGAGGAAAGACTCTTGTATAAAATTTCGTTAATCAGGGAGGATTTTCCCGAACCCGATACGCCCGTTACGCAAGTCATGGTGCCCAGGGGGATGGAAACAGTTAAGTCTTTTAAATTGTTTTGCCTTGCACCGCAGATGGTAATGGAGTTTCCGTTTCCTTTTCTCCGTTCTTTCGGCACTTCAATCTTCTTTTTTCCGCTCAGGTATTGCCCTGTGACGGAATCCTCAACCTTCATCAGCTCCTGTGCGGTTCCCTGTGCCACTAAGTGACCGCCGTGTATTCCTGCACCGGGGCCAATGTCAATGATATGGTCTGCTGCAAGCATGGTGTCCTCGTCGTGTTCCACCACAAGAAGGGTGTTTCCCATATCACGCAGACTTTTCAAGGTCGCAAGCAACTTGTCGTTATCCCGTTGATGAAGTCCAATGCTGGGTTCGTCCAAAATATAAACTACGCCCATCAGCGAAGAACCAATCTGGGTTGCCAGACGGATTCTTTGTGCTTCACCGCCCGATAGGGTTGCCGCACCACGCCACAGGGTCAGGTAATCAAGTCCTACATTGGTGAGAAAGCCGAGCCTACTGTCAATTTCCTTCAGCACTTGTTTTGCCACAGCCGTATCTTTCGGAGATAATTCCAGGTTGCGGAAAAATTCCAATGCCTTTCCGATAGAAAGGTTGCATACATCATAAATGCTTTTTTTACCTACTGTTACTGCCAGCATTTCGGGTTTTAATCTTGCTCCCTTACAGTCGGGGCATTCAAAGTTTCCCATATAGCTTTCCAGCTCAAGACGAGTCCAAAGAGAATTGGTTTCCTTGTATCGCCGTTCGATATTGGTTGCCACTCCTTCAAAGGGAGCGGTATACTGAGTGGTTCTTTTTCCCGGACGGTGTTGAATGACATCAATTTTTTCATCCCCCGTACCGTATAAAATAATATCAATAATTTTTTGCGGAAGTCGGCTGATAGGGGTATCCATGCTAAATTCATAATGCCGCGCCAATGCTTCAAAAATAGAACCTGCAACCGTATCCTCTGCAGCACTGTTCCAACCGGATATTTGAATGGCACCTTTTGCAAGGCTCTTGGATTTATCTTTTAAAATACGGTCAGGGTCAACTCGAAGAAGGTATCCAAGACCTGAACAGGTGGGACAGGCACCGAAGGGACTGTTAAAGGAAAACATTCTGGGTACTAATTCTTCCATGCTGATACCGCACTCAGGACAGGCGTAATTTTGGCTGAACAGATATTCTTCTCCGTCAATGACGCTGATGCCCACTAAACCATCTGCCAGACTCAGTGCTGTTTCCAAAGAGTCCGCCAACCGTTTTCGGATGTCTGTCTTTACACTCAAGCGGTCAATGACATATTCAATGGTATGTTTTTTATTTTTTTCAATGGAAATTTCTTCTGTTAACTCATACAGATTTCCGTCCACCCGCACACGGACATAACCGCTTCTTCTTGCGTCGTCTAAAATTTTATGATGCTCTCCCTTTTTGCCGCGGATGACGGGAGCCAATACCATGAATTTTGTCCGTTCAGGCATTGCCATAACGGTATCGGCAATCTGGTCAACGGTTTGCTTGGCGATTTCCCTGCCGCATTTGGGACAGTGAGGAACCCCGATTCTGGCATAAAGCAGACGGAGATAGTCATAAATTTCCGTTACCGTTCCTACGGTGGAACGGGGGTTTCTGCCCGTTGTTTTCTGGTCAATGGAAATGGCGGGGGAAAGACCCTCGATGTAGTCCACATCCGGCTTGTCCATTTGCCCTAAAAACTGACGGACATAGGAATTTAAGGATTCTACATACCGCCGCTGTCCTTCTGCAAATACGGTGTCAAAGGCGAGGGAGGATTTTCCCGAGCCTGACAGCCCTGTAACCACAACCAGCTTGTCACGGGGAATTTTCACATCTATATTTTTTAAATTATGCTCTCTGGCACCTTTGATGACTATTTCGTTCATCGTTTCACTTCCAATCGTTGAATTTCGTCACGCAATCGTGCGGCAACTTCAAATTCCAAAGCATCCGCCGCTTCCTTCATCTGTTCTGTCAGTAGTGCAATTTGCTTTTCAATGGAAACAACCTTCTTTGCTTTTGGTTCTTCTATCTTGGTGGTGGCTTCAATCACATCACGCACCTGTTTCTGAATGGTTTGGGGAGTAATGCCGTTTACTCGGTTATAGTCTGACTGAATCATGCGGCGTCGGTTGGTCTCGGAAATGGCTCGCCTCATAGAATCTGTCACCGTATCGGCATACATGATAACCCGACCTTCTGCGTTTCTTGCAGCACGGCCTATCGTCTGAATCAATGAGGTTTCGGAACGAAGAAAACCTTCTTTGTCTGCGTCTAAGATGGCAACCAGCGAAACCTCAGGTAAATCCAAGCCCTCTCTTAGCAAATTGATTCCTACCAATACATCAAAAACCCCTAACCGCAAATCTCGGATAATATCCATTCGTTCTAAAGTGTCAATATCGGAATGGAGATACCGTACCTTAATGCCCATATCTTCAAAATAAGCGGTTAAATCCTCCGCCATCCGTTTGGTCATGGTGGTTACAAGCACCCGTTCCTGTTTTTTAACACGGGTCATAATTTCACCGTACAAATCGTCAATCTGACCTTTGACGGGGCGGACATCAATTTCAGGGTCCAAAAGTCCTGTGGGACGAATGACCTGTTCTGCAATCTGCGTAGAATGTTCCCGCTCATAGGGACCGGGTGTTGCCGACACAAAGATTGCCTGATTGATTCGTTGTTCAAATTCCTCAAAGTTTAAGGGACGGTTATCAAAAGCGGAAGGCAGGCGGAACCCGTAATCAACCAGTGTGGTTTTTCAGGAACGGTCCCCTGCAAACATTCCCCGTACCTGAGGAATGGTCACATGGGCTTCATCCACTACCAACAGAAAATCATCAGGGAAAAAGTCCATCAAGGTAAAGGGTGCACTTCCCGGTGCTCTGCCGCTGATGTGACGGGAATAGTTTTCAATCCCCTGACAAAAGCCTACTTCCTGAAGCATTTCCAAATCGTAATTGGTTCTTTGCTTTAACCGCTGTGCTTCTACCAGCTTATCTTCTTCTTTGAATTCTGAAAGCCGTTGCTCCAGTTCATTTTGAATGGAGCTGATTGCCCGTTTCATTTTTTCTTTTGTGGTAACATAGTGGGAGGCGGGGAAGATAGCAACATGGCTTCTCATTCCCTTCAATTCTCCTGTCAATGCATTGATTTCTGTAATACGGTCAATTTCATCCCCGAAAAATTCAATCCTAAGTGCCGTATCGGTAGAGTTGGAGGGATAAATTTCCACCGTATCTCCACGTACTCGGAATTTATTACGGATAAAATTGATGTCATTTCTTTCGTATTGAATATTGACCAGCCGTGTTAGCAACTCATCCCGTTCCATTTCCATGCCGGGGCGAAGAGAGATAATCAGGTTGGTATAATCCTCAGGGTCACCCAAACCGTAAATACAGGATACGCTGGATACAATAATCACATCCCGCCGTTCCAGAAGAGCCGCTGTGGCGGAATGACGGAGCTTGTCGATTTCATCGTTAATTTGAGCATCCTTTTCAATATAGGTGTCGGTACCGGGCAAGTAGGCTTCCGGTTGATAATAATCATAATAAGACACAAAAAATTCTACCGCATTGTGAGGAAAAAATTCTTTAAATTCCGTGCAAAGCTGTGCGGCAAGAGTTTTGTTGTGTGCCAGTACCAATGTGGGGCGATTTACCTTTTGAATTACATTTGCAATGGTAAAGGTTTTTCCCGAACCTGTCACCCCAAGCAGGGTTTGTCCTTTTTCTCCCGAAAGAACGCCCTGTGCCAACTGCTCGATTGCCTGAGGCTGGTCGCCTGTAGGTTTATAATTTGAAACTAATTCAAAATGACCCATAGATTTCTCCTGTTTCTGATTCTTATACAGAACTTTTTATTTTGACTCTTTATTCTTATATTGTACCACATTTTTTTTATTATGAAAAGAGCTTTTGATAAAAAACATATTTTATTTTTCCTTGGATAAAATTATAAGAAAAGTGTTGACAAGTGACGAATTTTGAGATATGATTTAAATAAGGAAGAAAAAGGAGG
>JAZURC010000090.1:0-2207 GCA_045606005.1 Clostridia bacterium | reverse complement strand
CCGCTTGGCCTCCGACTTCTTTTAATTGTTGTGTTGATTGCTCGTCCGCCATGTTCGTCTCTCCTCCCTAAAACAGCCTTTCTATTGCAGCGCTGATGTCCTCTTCCCGCATGGGTGCCTCCGGTATGTGCTTTAACTTGTAGAGGGCTTTCATGCGCTTATAAAAACGCTTTTCCTCCGGATTTTTCAAAGAATGCAAATCCATAGCACGATATCCCATCACCCGAACTAACTGCGTCTGGGCGGTAAGCCCATAAAGAAGTGCCTTAAATTGCCACCAATGCAGCGATGCCTTTGAAAGGTCAATTCCGTATTGCTGATAAAATGCCGCATAAATCAACATCTCATCCTGTATAAAGCTGTATACGGGCCGACAATGCTTCTCCTGCCCGCCCTGCTCTGTCTCTGCGCCAATATAAAATTGCAACAGCCCGTCAATGGCTTTCCCGATTGTGGGCGGAAGCTCCTTATAGCACAAAGCCAAAAGCATCGGCAGCTTTTCCATAAAATCTCCCGGCTCCGTCAAAACCGTTTCCAACTGAATCCACCGCCTGAAATCTGTATGTATAGGGTAATCAACCTCATCAATCCGGATGCAATCGTCCATCGTCCCTTGTAATAAATTCATATGCATATTGATTCTCCGTACCTGCCGCGAACAAAAGGTCCGCGGCAGATATTCCGTTCTGTTTATTGTGTAGTAAAGCTGCAGGTTTCCCAATTGTCGTTGCTGTTTGCCAATCCAAAAACCTTTTCTCCCTTAACCTTCAAGGTTCCTGAGTAGGTATAAGCCTCCATGGCATTACCCTCGCTGTCACAAATAACAGAAAAATCTCTCTTAACAGCCGGACAACTGCCATCCGCTTCCTTGTGCGACAAGTCCACCATGACAATGGAACGAACAGCCTCTTCGCCCACCAGTTCATGCTCTGCAATGGTCACCAAATCTTCGTGAACAACATTGTCAATAAACTGGTCAAAAGAGTAGCTGATGCTGGGGCTGTAACCAACAACATCCGATTGTTCAAATTCCTGGTCAACATATTGTCTGGAATATTCAATAGGGCCCTTCTGTGTTGCAATTTCATTAAAGCCCTTCATTCTGTGATAGCTCACATTCCCTTCTGCATCCAAGACGCCAAAAAAGGCCAGCTTATCACTTCTTTTTACGATTTTACCCATTGTTTCACGCTCCTTCTTGATAATAAATCAATCGACACACCAATTCATACTGTGTCTCTGCATACCGCTGTTTTTCAACGGCCGCTGTTTTAACAACTTCAAAACGCTGCGGCGTCTGTCCCGGGGACAAACTGGGAAGACCTTGCTGCAACCACATCGTAAGATGCTCGTAAAACGCTTCTGCATCAACATAAAAAGCCGATATCGGTTCACGAAATCCCACTATAAACACAAACTGCCGCAGGCTGTCTCCGTCTGTATAACGGTAGAGAATCGGGTCACAGGCCTCAGCACGAAGGCTGATGGCGTTGTCATCCCACGAATAGTCCGTATGCTCCCCGCGGAAGCAAGTCAAAATATACTCCTTGATTGCTCGTAACATGCTCTTCCCTCCTACCGTTTACCAATCACTTTCCAATGAGAAAGCGCGCTGCCCGGTGCCACATTCCGTCTGATTTCAGCGACTGTATACCAGGCTGTCGTCCCGACTAAACAAATCTGGTCACCACATGCAATGTCAGGTTTTGTTTCTCCCACAATTCTGACCAAAAGCCGACCGCTGGAAAAAGGTCCGTTTTTATCAGGATCGACAGATTGTACAAAGCTACAAAAAACCTTGGACATACGAACCCGTTCCTTCACTCCGTTTCGAAATCGTTCTATCAAAATGCTGTCTGTCCCGTTCAGATGCCTCGCCCCCTATAAAGCATTCCGCTCGTGCCAAGGGTCTGTCTGACCAGCTTCTGAATGTCGTTTGCAACTTCATCGCGGTATGTAACGTCGTAGCCGTCCATGCTCTCTCTTTCAATGCCAAAGTGTCTGTCCTCACGGTATAACCTGTCACAAATTTCGCATAAAACATGCTGTATCTTTGCTTCTTCTTCGGCACCCTTTTGCCCGCAGAGCATATTGTCTAAAAGCACGCCGGCACGATAAGAAAACCTGTCAAAAACCTCTTGGGGAATTTCAGTACCACCGTAACAGTCACTGTAAAATCCATAGTCTACTGTATACATATCCATCCC
>JAZURC010000089.1:0-2506 GCA_045606005.1 Clostridia bacterium | reverse complement strand
TAGGAACCAAACATAGAAGGATAAAGTGCCTTTCCGTCAATATCAAAATAGGTTTGAATTCCATCTTTTTTCAACGTGCATTTCACAATATCACCTCCTTTCTAATTCGTTTCGGATTTTTCAATGTGAATGACAATCGTTTCTTTCTCTTTCATTTTCACATCGATAAACATATCGTTTACAGGAATTTCTTCCCCGGTTAACACATTGGTTGCTTTAAACCCGCGTTCAGGAAGATTGATTCGTTTATAACCGCCTTCATGCTCATGTCGAACAACAAGACCCACATATTCTCCACCGGCAAAAGCATAATCATCTGTCAGGTTATACAGATGCACGCCGCTTAAAAGAGCAATTTCTCTTAACAGATGAACATTGGGTACCATTGGCAGAGAGTAAACACTTGCCCAATCCCCCATGTCCCTCCAGATAACGGCGGGCTCACCGCTTTCTTCAAAGTGTGACAGTATGTATCCGTCATGGTCTTTGAATTTCAAAGTCTGCATTCTTTCTTCGTTGTAAATTTCTTTCTTGTAAACCGCTCTTTCTCTGTGTTCAATAACATAGTCCAGATCAAATCCGCAAAGTGCACTGTCATCGTAGGAAGAGGCGTGAAGCCAAAGCACCGTTTTGTTGTTATTTTTCAGTTTCTTCTCGATTGCTGCCTTGTCCTCATCTGACATTCCAACTCCGCCATAAATGACAAACAACTTATAGTTGTCTGCCGGGAAGTTATCTTCTTTAATATCGGAAAGCAAATAGGTGTCATAAGCAAAGCCTGCTTCGCAGAGATTTAAGGCACACTTAGGCAGTGCATCTTGCAGCTCATTCTCGTCATTAAAACCATAGTACTTATACCCTGTTTCGTCAATGAGGTATGCTACGTCGGGTTTTAAATAATTATGGGTCTGGTTTTCCAGCAATCCTGCAGTTTTTGACATCACTTCCAACAGCTTTTCGTCTGCAAAAAAGCCGCCAAACATATCAAACCACCAGATTCCGCAACAACCGGTTGTGATACGCAATAAACACAAGCTCAGCTGATTGATTGACTGTTCTAATCCATTCTTGTCATTAAAAGTCCAGATACCCTTGCTGTACCAATCGTTATCGGGAGTTGCATGGGGCATGGTCTCACTAAGGGGCTTTCTGAGATGCGTTTTCATATCCGCCTCTGCGATGTACATTTTGCCATGCAGCTGTGCACTTTTTACAGGAGTAGAGAAATACCATGGCCAACTCGCTCCTCCTCCATAATTGGTGGAGGAAACAAAATCTACATAAGGTGATTTCAAAATATGTTCAAACGCATGACCTCCTTTTCTCGGACGAGAATTTACAGCGGTATAACCTGAAAATACACCGGTAATTTTCTCAAAATTGGTATATTCTTTTACCTGCTTACAAAAATAGTTAATGGTATCTGCCACAGCCCAGTTATGAAACTCATAATAATCTAAAACGGGCATATCGTCTTTTTTATTACGAATAAATCCATTTTTTGCACGGGTCCGCTCAATGGGTTTCGGGAACTTAATGTCCTCAAAATCAGAAATGGTTTCTCCCCACGCCTTGGAAAGATTTTCGACTGTCTTATATTTGTTTTGGAGCCATTTGATGTATGCTTTTCTGTTAGGCTCGGAATAATCATAAAACTGATTGTGATATCTTGCCTGATAGGGCCATTCTTCCGTACCCCCTGCGGCAATATGGTAACCGATTACTTTATCCTTCCATTTGGAGTTGTTAATGTAATCAATCAATGCAAACAAAGCTTGGGTCATATCCTTGCGCCATTTTTCAGAAGTAAAGCATTCTCTCTGCGGTTCCCCTCTGTAGTCTCTTGCAACCTCATCAGGATTTGCTTCCTGCCACCATTTCGGAGGCTCTAAGCATACTCTCGGAACCAGATACACTTCCTCGTTTACATCACTGCAAATGATTTCAAGGAGCTCTTCAACAGGTGAAAAATCGTACTCCCCGTACCCTTTGAAAAAGTTTTTATAGAAGGGGCGAAGTCCGCTTTCCATATTGATTCCTTCATCCCCTGCATAAGCCGGAAACATAATCACTTTCAAATCGCTTTTTTTAGCATCTGCTATATTTTCCTTCATGACATTGTAGGTCATAAACGCTGCAGGATAAACCTTCTTTCCGTCAACATCAAAATAGGATACCATTCCGTCGTTTTTCAATGTGCATTTCATAAAAATCACCTCATATGATTGTCTTTCATGACAATTTTTGTTTTATAACAGGATTTCTTTCCCTTGATTCGCTATCATATTGTTGGTCATTTTATTTCTCACATCGGACTCATCCTTCCTGTTTGTTTTTTCATCAATTTATTATACAATAAACTTTGATTCAAAAGAAACATAATGGGTCTATCTTATGTTGTATTATATGTAAAAACCAATCATTTGTCAAGCCTTTTTTGCAAAAAAGTATTATTTTACAAATTTTTTTATTAAAAAACACCCTCCCGTAACAAATGCACGGGAGG
>JAZURC010000088.1:0-10348 GCA_045606005.1 Clostridia bacterium | reverse complement strand
ATGGTTGGTATGACCGTTGCGGTTTCCGTTGCTATTGAAGAAGCAATGAATAAATAAGTGATTCAAAAATTAAGACACATCATCCTTTGTGGTTGATGTGTCTTTTTTGGTATAAAAATTGCACCTCGTTTCGAGATGCAGTTTCGTTTTATTATTTTAATTCATCCAAACAATCCTGACAAATAATTTTACCCTTATAGGTCAATACATCTTTTGCATTTCCGCAAAAAATACAAGCGGGTTCATATTTTTTAAGAATGATAGAATTTCCGTCAACATAAATTTCTAAAGCGTCTTTAATCTCAATGTCCAGAGTTCTTCTCAATTCAATAGGGAGCACAATCCGACCAAGCTCATCTACTTTTCTGACAATTCCTGTAGATTTCATTTCCTTTCCTCCTCGTTTGTTTTTATAATAAAAGTTTATCATTTTATTCATGTTTTGTCAATAATTTTTCAAAAAATTTTATTTTTAAGAAATGTTGCATAAGGAAAATGGTTCTGTCATACAAGTAAAATGAACAGGAGGGGAGAGGAATGCTGAATTTTATTTGGTGTGGAATGATTTTATGTTCACTACTGTATGGTGCTTGTACAGGAAGCTTGGAAGAAACGGTAGCAGGTTGCTTTTCCGGTACAGAAGAAGCAATTTCTCTGCTTTTATCCATGGCGGGTATTATGTGTTTTTGGAGCGGTTTGTTAAAAATTGCGCAGGCTGGGGGAGTTTTATCATTTCTGGAACGATGCTTAGTTCCTGTGACAAAACGTTTGTTTCCCGGTATTCCTCGTGGTTCTGAAACCATGGATAAAATATGTGCCAATATTACTGCAAATTTGTTTGGCTTAGGAAATGCGGCTACTCCTTTTGGAATTGCGGCAATGAAAAGTATGCAACAATATTCACTTGAACCATCAACCACAACGGATGATATGTGTACCTTTGTTGTATTAAATACTGCATCCATTCAGCTAATTCCATCCACTGTTATTGCTATGAGAGCATCTTTAGGCTCAATGGCACCGGCGTCTTTGATTCCCCTTTGCTGGATCAGCAGCATTGCTGCATTATTCACGGGGTTAATGTGTGCAAAATTCATGAGAAACAGGGGAGGGTAACAGATGTCAAAGTATATTCTTCCTCTTTTAATTGGTGTTATTTTACTGTCAGGTCTGATTCGTAAAGCAGAACCCTATTCCTGCTTTTTAGAAGGGGCAAAGGAAGGACTTATTTCGACTGTAAAAATTGCACCGGCGTTAATTGGTTTATTGGCGGCAATCAGCATGATGCGAGCATCGGGGTTAATGAATTTCATAGTAGAAAGCTTATCTCCAATCACATCCTTTTTTAATGTTCCAAAAGAGGTACTGCCCTTGATGTTGATGAGACCCATTTCCGGAAGCGGTGCATTGGCAATCGTAAGTGATTTGTTAAAAACTTACGGCCCTGACTCTAAAATCGGGCTGACGGCGGCAGTTATGATGGGTTCCACCGAAACAACCTTTTATGCAATCAGTGTTTATTTTGCCGCAGCCGGAATTAAAAAAGTAAGATATACGGTGGTTGCTGCGTTGGCGGCAGATATAGTGGGAATGATTGTGAGTATTTTATTGTGCAGATGACAGGGGGGTGCCGGATATTAGAATTTCAGATATGCGTCAAAAAGAAGTAATCAATATTGAGAATGGGAAACGATTGGGATTTGTCTGTGATATTGGGTTTGATTTGGAAGAAGGACAAATTCAGTCTCTCATTGTACCTGCTACAGGAAAAACAGGTTTGTTTGGAAAAACTCAGGATATTATTATTCCTTGGGAGTCTATAAAAAAAATTGGAAATGATATTGTTTTGGTTGATTTTGAATAGTAATTTGTGATATAATGTAAGAGTGTAAATGATACTCGGAGATGAGAAAATGAAGTCTGTAACCTTAATTGCATTAAATGCAAAATATTGTCATACATCACTTGCTATACGTTCCATTGGTACCGCTTGCCTTCAAAGGGGAATTGAGGTTACTTATCTGGAGCGTTCTGTCAACGAACCATTTCGTGAACTGATCAAAGCGGTTTGGAGTTGCGAGTGTGATGTTTATGCCTTTTCCTGTTATTTGTGGAATATTGAACTAATCAAAAAAATATGCGTAGATTTAAAACAAATGAAGCCGGAATGTGAGATTCTTTTGGGCGGTCCGGAAGTGTCTTATGACCCTGATGAATATGATTTTGCAGATGTGGTTGTATGCGGCGAAGGGGAGATTTCTGTTCCTGATTATCTGTCAGGAAAAATTTCAGGGAAAACGATTCAAGGGATTGCTGTCAATCCTTTGGACAAGCTTTCTTTTTGTTATTCTGATCAGGATTTAGAAGAAAACAAGCATCGTCTGATTTATTACGAAAGCTCAAGAGGATGCCCATATTCCTGCAGTTACTGTCTTTCTTCTGTAGAAAAAGGAGTGCGGTTTAAGAGCGTTGATAAGGTTTGTGCGGAATTGAAGCGGTTTGATAATGCGGGCGTCGATTTGGTCAAATTTGTTGACAGAACATTTAATGCAGACAGAAAGCGGGCAATGGCAATCTGGAAGTTTGCTGCCCAAGAATGCAAACATACGAAATTTCATTTTGAATTAGCAGGAGAGTTATTACACGATGAAGAACTTACCTTTCTTGCAACTGTTCCGAAGGGGAAATTTCAATTTGAAATCGGAATTCAGAGCACAAACGAAAAAACCCTTGAGGCTGTTGACAGAAAAGGGAATCTTTCACTTTTATTTGATCGGATTCGAAGATTGCTTTTAGTTGGAAATATCCATGTTCATACTGATTTGATTGTGGGTATGCCTTACGAATCCTACGAGGTTTTTAAAGAATCCTTCAATGATGTTTATGCTCTCTCTTCCGATTGCCTTCAGGTAGGGTTTTTAAAGCTGTTAAAGGGTTCTAAAATCAGAAAAGAAGCAAAACGGTTTCATTATCGGTATTCATCTGCTGCACCCTATGAAATTTATGATAATGACTTTATTTCTGAGAAACAAGTATTTCGTTTGGAAAAGATTGCTGAAACAGTGGAACGGTTTTATAACAGCCATGCTTTTGAAAAAAGCTTGGAATATGTGATATCTAAATTTGATTCTCACTTTGAATTTTATGAATTGTTTTCCAAAGAATTTGATAACAGGGGAGCGGTGGCACAAAAAAAGTTATATGAAGTGTTGTATTATTTTTATGATAATCGTTTCGGTGCAGACAGGTTGTTCTCGGAATTTCTACGATTTGATTGGGCAAAGGAAACAAAAGGCGCGCCTGTACCTGTTTATTTGGAAAAACAAGATTCATTGCAACCGTTATTATTTCAGTTGTTGGAAGAACAGGAATGGAAAGATACTTATTTGCCTGATATTGCAACCATGAAAAATAAAGATATTATTAAACGTGTTTTTCTTTCAAAATTTTATTTACCGCAAGAAGTTTATTATTTATTTTATCAGGATGATGTGATTGATGTGACAGAGAAATGTCGTGAAATTTTGGGAAAAAGTTGACTTTTTTCTTTGGTTGTGATAAAATAAATTTTATAAAAAATTGATTATCCCATTGTAACGCATGAATATTGCTTAGAGCGTTTCTGGAAATTAGAGCGAATAGAAGAAAGAAAAAGAATTCTGTATTAAAATACGGTTGATTTACTCAATTTAAAGGAGGATTGATGTCATGTTAAAAGAGTGGAAAGACAAAAGAATTTTATTTTTAGGGGATGGTATTACCCAAAATGGTCTGTATGTTGACTTTTTTGAAACCTATTTAATTCAATATTATTTTTCAGATTATGAAGGCTCAGTAATTCGTTTGGGTCTTGGTTCGGAAACGGTATCCGGATTAAGCGAGGTTGGACATCCTTTTCAACGACCTTGTTTACATGAAAGATTAGACAGAACCTTAAACGCAATCAAACCAGATGTTGTATTTTTATGTTACGGTATGAATGACGGTATTTACGCAGCGTTAGATGACGAACGGTTTTCTGCGTTCAAAAACGGAATGTTAAAAGCAATTAAAAAAATCCGTGAAACAGGAGCGGAAGTCATTGTTATGACACCAACTCCCTTTGATGTGCATAGCTTTTCTGTGCGTCTTTCCGATGATCCAGTACCTGACGCAGGATGTCAACATCCGTATAAATACTATAATGATACGATAAAAGCTTACGCGGAATGGATTTTGACATTAGGGGAAAAAGAAGGCGTCATGAAGACCATTGATTTATTTACTCCCGTGACAAGCTTTTTAAACGCCACCTATGAACGCGATCCTGCATACAGTTCGGGTGATGGAATTCATCCCAACAATATAGGACATTGGGTTATGACAAAAGCAATTATAAAACAACTGTTTAATATTACATTAAACAGAATGCCCTTTTATGTACAAAAATCAGGCCCTGGAGATTTCTTTAATCTTTTATGGTTTGACAATGAAACCATTTCTAATGCTTGGAGAGAAGAAATAGGACATACCAACCCAAATAAAGATATTCACGCACTGTCGGTAGAACATGCTTATGCAAAAAGCAACCGTCAGAAAGTGATTAAAATGGCACGGGAAAACGCCAAGCGGATTTCTGAGTCAAAATGGAAAGGATATCGTAAGCTTGATTTTTATTTAGATGGCAGAGAAGGAACCCTGATTGTTCCCAACAACCCCCGTAAAGACGGTATGTGGATTTGGAGAACGGAATTTTTAGGTGCTTTTGATACGGTTGATATGGAAATGCTTGAACAAGGTTATTACCTGGCATATTATTGTTTGAGTGATATGTACGGCAATCCAAAAGCGGTAAACCTGATGGAAGAATTCCGCGGATTTGTTATGGGATACTTCAAGTTATCCGCAAAACCTATCTTATTTGGGTTTAGTCGTGGAGGTTTATATGCGGTGAACTATGCCGCCAAATACTTCTTATATGTTACTGCGCTTTATCTGGATGCACCGGTATTGGATATCAACAGTTGGCCTCGAAAAGCAGGAACTCCTGAGCTTTGGGAAGAGTGCAAGCGGTGTTACGATTTAACAGAAGAAACTGCAGATTCATTTCATAAAAACCCATTGGATCAGGTGCAAGTATTATTGGACGCTGCAATTCCTGTTATTATGGTTGCAGGCGGTGTGGATACCGTGGTTCCTTTTTCGGAAAATGGTGAAAAATTAGCCGAACAGTATGAAAATAATGGTAAATTCAAACTCATTTTAAAGCCTGATTGCGGACATCATCCCCATAGCTTAGAAGATCCGACACCGATTGTCACTTTCTTAAATGATTGCGTAGAATAAAAATGTTCAAAATCCCCCTGATTTTTTTGTGTATTTGGTACACACTAAGATCCGGGGGGATTTTTTTGAAAAAAATAATTTGTATTATATTTCTTATGATTTGTTTATCAATTCCTTGTTTTGCATCAGAAAGTCACTATCAATTCATGATAAATGCGAAACTGACCGATACAGCAGAACCTATTCTTGTGCAAAACGATGAGGTGTTTATTTCTATCAAAGATACCGCTTTTCTATTAAATAATGATTATGAAATAAGGCAAAATAATACTGACCGCTCTATCATTATCCTTGAAAACGGTCAGTTTTCTTATCTGAAAGAAGGACATTTGTTTGGAATTGTCCATAATAAAGTCATTCAATTACCAGAACCATGTTTTTATGAAGAAGGAGAGATGTATCTTCCCGTTTCTGTATGCGCCAAACTAACAGGACATTATTTCATCAAAAGCAAGAGTTATCTCCAATTTTTTAAGTGGTAGTTACAAACACATCAACAGCCATTGTTTTCAGGTGATCTGCAGCAATTTCCGCTTGTTCCATCGAGGGAAATAAACCGAATACAGTAGGTCCGCTTCCGCTCATCAACGCTCCGACAGCTCCGTGGTGCATCATACTGCGTTTTAATTCTGGAATGGGGTTCTTTCTCGTTTTTTTAATTATTTCGAATGTAGGGGCTTCCAGTGTGTTAGAAAGGTATTTTCCAATCAAGTGAATATCCTTTTTTGATATAGCATCTATCATTTGTTTCGTATCAGGATGCTCAGGGTTATTGATCTTGTCCCATTGTTGAAACGCCTGAGGAGTTGAAACCCCAAATTTTGGTTTTGCAAGAACAATGGGAATTTTAGGTAGAGAGGGTAGGGGTGTTAAAATTTCCCCAATCCCTTCAGCAAGCATTGTTCCGCCGTGAATACAATAAGGAACATCTGCACCGATTCGGTATCCGATTTTGCATAATTGTTCAACGGATAAGTTTGTGTCAAAACATTGATTTAATATCTTTAATACCGCTGCTGCGTTTGAACTGCCTCCTGCCAATCCTGCACTTACCGGAATATTTTTTTGTATCTCAATCAGAATGCCTTCATTTTTTATTCCTGTTTCCTCAAAAAACAATTCAGCGGCACGATAAGCATGATTTTTTCTGTCAGTTGGAATAAATGAAACATTTGTTTTTATCTCTATTGTTTCGGTTTTTGTCATCGTTACAGTGACCACATCATACAGATTTACACTGTGCATGACCGAACAAAGACTATGGTAACCGTTCGGAAGAAACCCTGTAATATCTAAAGTTAGATTAATTTTTGCGTAACTTTTTTCTTTCATGCCTTTTCACCTCACCATTCATTATACACTTTTTTTCTTTTTTTTGCAAGTTTTTTCGGTAATAAATGAATAAAACCCCTATGTTTGACTCATACTGTGAGCAAAGGGGGAAGAAATATGAAAAAATTTTGTTTAAGTATGGGAATTTCACTTTTTATTATAGCGATATTTGGGTATGCAAATAATGTTAATAAAAATCTTTCTGACCATGTTTTGCGGATGCATATTATAGCAAACAGTAATTCAATGGAAGATCAGGGATTAAAGGCAGAGGTTCGGGATGAAATCATCAATCAGCTTAACCTTATTTTGCCAAAAAACAGCAATAAAGAGACAGTAACCGCAACAGTATTACAGCATCGTGACTTATTGTTACATTCAGCAAAAAAGGTTCTTCAAGCAAAGGGTTGTAATGATGCTGTTACATTTTGTTACGGAAAAAGTTATTTTCCTACCAAAGTTTATTCAGATTTATCCTTTCCTGCAGGGGAATATGATTCGTTTCAACTTCGAATTGGGAAAGGAAAAGGGGAAAATTGGTGGTGTGTCATGTATCCTTCTTTCGGTGCACCGGCAAAAGAAATTTTAGATGATGAAACCATAAATTTAATGGAAGAGCAGCTTTCATCAGAAGAATTTGAACTGATTACATCAGACAAGCCTACTGTAAAATTTCGTTTTAAAACAGTGGATTACGTAATGAAAATAAAAGAAAAAATCAAATCAATCAGGAGTGAACTGTAAGAATGAAAAAAAGAAATTACGGGTATGCTGTTTTTTCTGTTTTGCTCGTGTTAGTGGCTTCTTTTGGAATATATCAATACGCTAATGCAAAGCAGTACAAACGAATGATGACCAATCAATATCAGCGTTCCTTTAGTGATTTGCTGGATTATGTAGGAAATATTGAAGTGGAATTAAAAAAGGGAAAAGCTGTAACGGATACATCTCAAATGACAGCATTATCTTCCGATATATGGAAAAAAGCAGCCTTCGCACAAGAAAATTTAGGACAACTTCCTATCAGCGAATTAAACTTAGAAAACACTGCAAAATTTTTATCACAAGTAGGGGATTATACCTATAGCCTTTCAAGAAAGATGTTAGACGGGGAAAGTGTAACAATAGAAGAAAAACAAACAATGAAGGAATTGGGGAATTATGCCTCCTCTCTTTATGAATCCTTAACCCAAATGCAGGACGAGCTATATGCCGGAACTATCAGTTTTACAAAAGCCGGAAAAAAGGTGTTTGCTGACAATCAGGATTCTTATTTTGGATCAGGTTTGGAAACGGTTGAAAAAGAATTTGCAGATTATCCCTCTTTGATTTATGACGGTCCCTTTTCAGAACATGTTCATCAAAAAACATCAAAATTTTTAGATGAACTACCTGAAATTTCTGCTGCCGATGCCGAACAATGTGTACGACAATTTTTATCTGACCGGCAACTTGTATCCATTGCACCTTTAGAAAACGGCAACGGTACTGTTTCAACTTACTGCTTTCAGGTGAAAACGGACGGCGAAAAAGATACCGAGATTGATATTGCCATCAGCAAAAAGGGTGGATATCCCGTATGGATGCTGAGCAACAAACAAGTTTCCGCCGATGGCTTGACAGCAGACGAAGCCATAGAGAAGGCAAAGCACTTTTTATCAAATCATGGTTATACTGACATGAAAGAAAGTTATTACGAAAGAATGGGAAACACTCTCTTAATCAATTTTGCTTATGTACAGGACGGCATTGTCATTTACCCCGATTTAATCAAAGTAAAAATTTCTTTAGAGGACGGTTCTGTGGTTGGGTTTGAGAGTAACGGATATTTGATGAATCACGAAGAACACCGTATGTTGCCTGCCAATCTGTTGCCTTCCGAACAGGTAAGACAAATTGCAGAAAGTGTCATGGAGATTGAGGTTCAAAATTTAGCAATGATTCCGTTAGAAACAGGAAAAGATGTGTTATGCTATGAGTTCAAGGGAAAAATTGATCAGGATGAATATCTGATTTATCTGAATGCAGAAACAGGAAAACAGGAAAAAATATTACTGCTTTTAGTATCAGAAAGTGGTACCTTAACCATATAAAAACAGCCTTCGTATTGTTGATACGAAGGCTATTTTGCTCCTATTCACTCAATCGTTTTTTTACAGAAACCGTTACTTTTTCATCATAGCAAGAAAACATATCATTCAGAACTTTTTTATCCTGTTTCTTTGTCATAAAACTAACAACAGGAACAAGAATCAATCCACCAATCATAGCAAACGCACCACAGTTAATAGGGGATTGGAGGAGTACAGGGAAAGAGCCTCTGAATAACATATTTAAAATCATAATTCCTGCGCCAAAGATGAAATTAACATAAACCGAGGCTTTGGATACCCATTTTCCATACAAGCCATAGAGGAAGGGTGCTAAGAAGGCACCTGCAAGTGCTCCCCATGAAACACCCATCATATCGGCAATATATCCAAGCTTGTCCTTATTGATTGCAATATACGCAGATATTACAACAAATACCACAATCAACACACGCATAATCAATACTTGTTTCTTTTCTGTCATCTGTTTAATAACATGGCCCTTTAACATATCAAGTGTTAATGTAGAGCTGGATGCAAGAACCAAAGAAGATAAGGTGGACATCGATGCTGAAAGCACTAAAACAATCACAATACCAATCAGAATGTCAGGCAAATTTTCAAGCATTTTCGGAATAATGGCATCAAAGTTTCCTGCCGGAACACCGTCTACCAAAGGAAGCTGTTCAGAGAACAGTCTGCCAAATCCACCTAAGAAATAGCATCCGCCTGCAACAATAATGGCAAAGATTGTAGAAATAATTGTGCCTTTTGCAATATTGCTTTCGCTTTTGATGGCATAAAATTTTTGTACCATCTGAGGAAGTCCCCAAGTACCCAAAGAAGTCAGAATGACAACCCCTAAAAGTCCCAGAGGGTCAGGTCCAAAGAAAGAGTTAAATCCCCCGGGCATCACCTCACAGGGAACTTCTCCAAGACCTTTCAGTGCTTCCATAAAGCCGCCCTGACCGCTTAAAACAGCCCCGATCACGGCAATAATACCGATAATCATAATGATGCCTTGGATAAAGTCGTTGATTGCAGTTGCCATATAACCGCCTGCAATGACATAAATACCCGTCAGAATTGCCATAACAATCACGCAAACGTTATAAGACACACCGGGAAATGCCATTTCAAAAAGTCTGGACAGGCCGTTGTAAAGAGATGCTGTATAAGGAATCAAGAAAACAAACACAATGATAGATGCCTCAATTTTAAGTGCATCGCTTTCGTACCGTTTTCCAAAAAATTCGGGCATGGTTGCTGTGCCTAAATGCTGACTCATCAGGCGTGTTCTGCGACCTAAAATCACCCATGCCAACAGGGAACCGATGATTGCATTACCAATTCCGATCCAAGTAGATGCAATTCCGAATTTCCACCCAAATTGACCTGCATAGCCAACAAAAATTACCGCTGAAAAATAAGAGGTTCCGTAAGCGAAGGCGGTTAACCAAGGGCCCACCGAACGACCGCCCAAAACAAATCCGTTTACATCTGTTGCGTGCTTGCGGCAGTAAATTCCAACCCCAACTGTGACGGCGAAAAAGACTACCAGAAGTACAAGTTTTACTACCATTTTACATCTTCCTTTCTTT
>JAZURC010000087.1:0-5947 GCA_045606005.1 Clostridia bacterium | reverse complement strand
CCTGATAAACGCATCCGAAATCCATCAAAAGAAAATCCCCCGACTGCAAACGGTATCCCCCCGGTTCTCCATGAACCAGAGAGCTGTTGGCACCTGCTACCGTAATGGTGGAAAAAGAAGTTCTTTCTGTCCCCAGCTTTCTCATCCGATAATCAAGTTCCGCCGCAATGTCCCGTTCTGCCATACCGGGACGAATCACTTCCAAAGTCTGCCAAAAGGCTTCCTGTGAAATTTCGCTTGCCTTTTGAATCAATGCCTGCTCCTGCTTTGTTTTCACTTTTCGCAAGTCCTCAACCCAGCCGGACACATCCTTCATTTCTCCGCATTTTTCCCGAAAGCCTTCCCCTTCTGCCCATGTAAGCACACTGCCTTCAAATCCAACAATTCCTTTCACAAGCTCTGCCACAGGCTCAGAATAAGACCTCTTTACCATGATAATCTCACAGTTTTTTGCCTGCTTCTTTGCCTGTTCCTGATATCGAAAATCGGTCAGCAAATATTCCTTGTCCCCACTCAGGACATAGACTCCCGTATCGCCGGTATATCCGGTCAAATAACGGATATTTTCAGGTTTGGAAACAATCAGCGAATCCAGTTCCTTTTCTTGCAGTTTCAATTTCATAACCGGTTCACCAAATCCAATGCGGCAAAATAACCCCATTTTCCGAAACCGCAAATCTGACCCTTGCAAACGGGGGCAGTCACGGAAGTATGGCGAAATTCTTCTCTTTGGTGAATGTTTGACAAATGCACCTCAACCGCAGGCAACTGTACCGCCGCCAGTGCATCCCGAATGGCATAGCTATAATGGGTAAACGCACCGGGATTTATGACAATAGCGTCTTTTTTGCCATACGCCTCATGAATTTTGTCAATCAGCTCTCCCTCGTGATTGGACTGAAAAAATTCAAGAGTAATATTCTGTTTTCGGGCATACTCTGCCAATTCTCGGTTTATATCCTCCAGAGTTTCACTGCCGTAAATGCTCTTTTCCCGAATTCCCGTCATATTCAGGTTGGGTCCGTGAAGCAATAAGACTTGTTTCATTTTGATTTCTCCTTTATCTTTTGATACGCCTGTTTCATATACAAGGCATCCTCTGCCATGGTTCCTGCTGATTCGCAGATGACAACAGGTGCATAATTTCTTTGATAAAACACCTCTCCCAGGGGTTCAAATTCAGGCCCGTATTCCCTGTCCGCAAAGGTCAGATGCCGTTTTTCCCCCATGTGGGTATATTCAATTTTGCTGAAATGAACGTGCATGATTTTTGCACGGTCTATGCCTAACTTTTTTTCTGCCTCATCCAAAACCTTTGCATAATCAGCAGCCGTTTTCAGACTTCCCTGTTCACGGGAATTGATATGTCCGAAATCAAACACAGGAAGAAGCCGTTCGTCAATGGAACAAACATCCAGTGTTTCTGCCACCGTTCCTAATTGGTTGACCTTACCCATGGTTTCAATGCAAAGGGTAATGTGCCCATAGCCCTCCTCGTCCATTTTTTCAAGGGTACGGTGAACCAACGCCTTGGAAAGGGAAATTCCTTCTGCACGGGTGATTTTCCCTGCACCGCCCATATGCACCACCACTCTGCCTGCACCCATCATAGACGCCGCATGAACCGCCTGCATAATATAACCAATGCTTTTTTCCTGTTTTTCAGGGTCAGGAGTGGCAAGATTGCTGAAATAAGGAGAATGAACACTGAGCTCAATCCCCCATTTCCTTGCTTCCTCCCCTAAAATCTGTGCAGAATCATCTGAAATTTTCACGCCTCTGCCGCAGGAATATTCATAAGCATCCAATCCCATTTCCTTCAGCCATTTAGGCATCTCCAACGAGGATTTAAACCCTTGATCATAAAAGCTTTCCGAATTTCCCGCGGGACCAAATTTAATTCCCATTTTGTACCTCCCGAAGTTTCTCCCGCAATTCATTCACACATTGCAACGGTGATTTATCTAAGGTTTCATAACAGATATGACATTCCTCATAACAAGGCATTCTGCTTTCATAAAGTGCAGTCAGTTCTGTATAGGTTTTCCCCTTTGCAAGAGGACGCAGGTCATTGGTTGACACCCGCTCAAAAATCGTTTTCGGGTCTGCCTTTAAAAACACTACTATTCCTTTTTTCAAAAACAGTTCTCTGTTTTCTTTTTTTAAGACAGCCCCGCCCCCCGTTGCCAACACAAGGGAAGAATCCTCCAATAACTCTGCAAAAACATCCGCTTCTCTTTTTCGGAAGCCTTCTTCTCCCTCCAGTTCAAAAATACGGGAAATCGGCATTCCTGCCTTTTGTTCTATCACTGCATCAGCATCTTTAAAATGCCGATTCATCTTCTGCGCCATCAGACGACCTATTGTGCTTTTGCCGCATCCCATAAATCCGGTTAAAATAATCGGCTTCATCCGTTCACCTCATAGCTCCAATCTCTTACTATCCATTATACACCATTTTTATTAAAATTACAATGAAATTTTTCAGTTTCTTATTTCACCCATTGAAAATCCTATGCATATTATAAAACGAAAGGAATTGAAAAGATTCCGGAAGGAGGTACTCTTAATGATTCAACCTACCATTACCGTAATCGGCGGCGACTTGCGGCTTACTGTGGCGGCAAATGCTTTAGCGTCGGACGGATACACAGTCTGTGCTTACCTGACAGAAGAAACAGGTTTGCAAAAAGGGAAAAAAGCACAGTCCTTGGAAGAAGCAATGGAGCAAGCAGATGTTGTTTTATTGCCTCTGCCCCTTTCTATAGATGACAAAACCATTCAAAGTAGTCGGGAAGCACTTCCCTTTTACGAACTGCTTCGCTACAACAAGCCTTTATTTTTAGGAGGAAAAGCAGGTCCTAATTTTCTACAGGAAGCATCTGACAGAAATTGTCGGTTTCAGGATTATTTTTTAAGAGAGGAACTGAATGTCCTAAATGCCATTCCCACATCGGAAGGCGCCATTTCCCTTGCTATGGAGGAGCTCCCCATTACCCTACATGGCTCAAATTGTTTGGTTCTGGGCTTTGGCAGAATCGGGAAAGTGCTGGCACATCAGTTAACAGGCTTGGGTGCAAAAGTAACCTGCACAGCAAGAAAGCCCTCTGACCTTGCATGGATTGATGTTTTCGGATACAACAAACTGCATACAGGAAACATTCAAGGAAAGCTGTCTGAGTTTGATGTCATTTTCAATACCGTTCCCTCCATGCTTTTATCCGAAAAGCAGCTGAAAGAAACAAAACAGGAGGTATTGCTGATTGATTTGGCGTCGAAACCCGGCGGCATGGATTTTAATGCCGCAAAAGAAATGGGAAGAAAGGCAATCTGGGCACTTTCCCTTCCGGGAAAAGTGGCGCCCCTGACTGCAGGAATGATGATTAAGGATACCGTTCTTCATATATTACAGGAACAAAATATGATCGAATAAACCGCCGTCTTAGTACGGCAGAACGGAGAAAAAAATGGAGAACCTTACGGTGGGCTTTGCACTTACCGGCTCCTTTTGTACCTTTGCTAAGGTAGTGCCCCAAATCAAGAAGATTGTAGATGCAGGATACCGAGTTCTGCCCATTATGTCTGAAATGTCTTACGGAACAGACACCCGATTTGGGAAGGCAAAGGATTTTATTGATACCATAGAAACCATAACCCAACATACCATTATCCATACCATTCGCGACAGCGAACCCATTGGACCGAAAAATCTTGTGGATGCAATGATTGTAGCGCCCTGTACAGGTAACACCATTGCGAAAATTGCCAACGGCATTACCGATTCCTGTGTTGCCATGGCGGCAAAGGCAAATCTTCGGAACAAAAACCCTCTGATTATTGCAGTTTCCACCAACGACGGCCTTGGTGCCAGCGGAAAAAACATTGGTCTGCTCTCCAATGCAGAGCAGGTATATCTGGTTCCCTTTGGACAGGATGACCCGATTAAGAAACCCGATTCTCTTGTGGCACACATGGAACTGATTCTGCCCACATTGGAGGAAGCCTTACAAGGAAAACAAATTCAGCCCTTATTAGTATAAAAAACGGCGGTGTAAAAGCATATTTTTACACCGCCTGTTACCGACCGGTTTAAGGAGATTGTATGCATAAAATTTCTGATTATACCATTATACAAGTCAAGGCAAGACAACCGCAAGAGGTCATTGACTATGGCATCCGCATGGCAGGTGCACCTTTGGAATGGAAAGAGGTAACGGGCAAAGGTGTTCGGGTAGGGATTATCGATACGGGTATTGACTTAACTCACAGAGATTTATCCGAAAACATTGCCGATGCTGTCAGCTTCATTTCCGATAGTCCCCAGGATGATAACGGTCATGGCACCCATGTAGCAGGAATCATCGGTGCCCGAAAAAACGGCACGGGGGTAGTGGGAATGGCACCCGAATGCAATTTATATATTGCAAAAGCCTTTGACAAACAGGGAAACGGTGAATTTCCCGCCATTTACAAAAGCCTGGAATGGATGATTCGCAAGCGGGTACAGATTGTGAATATGTCTTTTTCCTCTGATGAACCCTCCAAAGGCTATGAGGAAATTTTACAGGCAGCAAACAACCATGGCATCACCCTCATCTGTGCCGCCGGGAATGAAGGCAGTAAAAGGAGAAATACCATCGGCTTTCCGGGTAAATTCCCTCAGACCGTTGCCGTCACCGCCGTCGACCCAAACCGAAAATCCACGGAGTTCAGCTCTGCCGGATATGAATCCGAGCTTTGCGCCGCAGGAGTGGATATTTACTCCACCTATCCCGGTAATTCTTATGCAAAATTAAGCGGAACATCTATGGCAACCCCTATCATCAGCGGTGCTGCCGCCTTGATGCAAGCCAAAGGAATGCACCGTTACCGCCGTTTCCTGTCCCCCAAGGAAGTTCGATTTCTGCTTCATCTTTACACCGAAGACTTGGGCGGAAAGGGATGGGACCCCTATTACGGCTACGGATTATTTTCCTTTGGCAGACTGAATCAATCCGATTTTATTCCATTATAATATCCCACACAAAAATTGTGTGGGATATCTTTATTTTATTTATAATGCTTTCCCGGTTGCGATACCATTGTATTCGTTCAGAAAAGCCTCTGCGGTTTTCATCATTCGAACTAAAATTTGATTGTCCTCGGTAAAGAAAAAATACATGTGCAGTCTTCCAAAGTAGGTATCAATAATCTGAACAGAAAAATACAGCATCCGTTGTTCCTGCCATTGAGCAGAAACTGCACAATCGTAATAATTTCCTTTTGCGGGCACGGTGCCGACCATATCGGAATACCCTTCCTGAGGGAATTTAGAAAATACATTTTTCCCCATTCCGAAGGGAAGCTTCTTTTCACCCTGTTCATTGGCGTACTCCATAACACCCTCATCACCCGAAAAAATAAATCGGATATTTTTGATTCCCATAGGATTTTCATTCATGACAAATGTTTTTCCGTTGATTTGGTCCGCAATGTTTTCTGCTACACTTTCACCGCAGTGATGGAGCACAAGAGAACGGCTGAATTCCGTCAAGGCGTTATAGTCTGCATCGTTGTTCGGCAAAGATGTTTCAACCTCGTCAACAATCAGATTGTAAAAATTATCCAGTATAACGGCTTTGGCAGTTTCGTTCCCCTGATTATCCCCGTTATAAACAAAAACAATATCCTTATCGGGAATACAAACTCCGAACTGACAACCCATGCCGTTAAAGAAAAAGCTGTTATCACGAAGTCTCCAAATCTGATAGCCGTAACCATACACAGAAGGATATCCCTGATGATGAGTGGAAATCAAATTGGAGGTTGCGGTACGAACATACTCTTTGTCAAGGAGCTGTTCTCCTTCCCATGCACCTAAATTCATGGTAAATTTTATCGTTTTGAGCAAATCCATGGAGGTAAAGTCGGAGGCCAAGCGGTCTTAGGAAGACAAGGCACTTCCACA
>JAZURC010000086.1:0-6168 GCA_045606005.1 Clostridia bacterium | reverse complement strand
ATGGCTACGATCCGACTTGTTCCTGCGGGTCGGGGGATAGGCGCTCTAACAGCGTCTTCATGCTTTCCTGTAATGTTTTCGCCCATTCGGGTGTTTCCTCCTTTTCTGTAACTTCCTTTTCAATTTCTTCTGCCATGGGTTGAACCTCCTGAAATTTCTAAGGGGCTTCCCCTTGATAGTTATATAATACTCCCGATCTTTATTTCTGGGTAGTTCACACATGTACCAAAAAAGAAAAAGGAAGCAAGAAAATCTTGCTTCCCTTTCGATCATATCGCCATCTGTAACACAATGCTTCTGGGGGTTTTGGGTGTTACCTTGATATATCCCAATTCCACCAGCTTGCACAAATGCCGCTGTACGGCTGTGGTACTCATATAAAGGTTTTTACCGATCTCCCGAACAGAGGGAGAATAACCATAGGTTTTTTGGTAGGTCACGATGAATTTAATAATCTCGTTATCCCTTTCGGTGAATTCTGCCATTCTCTACCCTCCAAATAGATTTTTTCCGTTTGGTGGATTATCGAAAGACGCAAAGGAAAAGTTTTCAAATGCTTCTATGCTCTCCATGTGCCAAGGCATGGAAACATTGTTCACATAATCGAAATAGCGTTTCCCTTTCGCTTTCAGGTTTATTTCCTTGTCTGTTACCTTGAATTGGTTGGGGTCTATGTGGTTCTTCTGGGCAACGGACAAACTCGGTAAAGTTTTGCGACCTGTTTCAATCAGGTATTTTGTACGCTGTCCAGAGAGAATATATTGATAGATTTCATTGTAAATTTCGGGTGTAAGCTGTTCTTGCCGTGCCTTTGAAACTCCCTTGAATTTAATAGTGTCTTTGCCTTTGAAAACTTGTTCCGTGTAAACCTTCGGTTGCAGGAACATGCCAGAAATCAATTCTTTCTCCAAGTCCCACAAGCCAATGGTATACGGGTCTACCATTTCAGGCGGTAACGGTTTATCACATACAATACTATCCGTATCACAGTAATAAACGGTTCCCCTTTCGGATTGTACCCGCAAAGCGTCCAGAAGAACTAAACGGGCATAGCTTGTGACATAGGCACCGATCTGTACTTGAATACTGTCAGCATGGACATTATCAAAAATTTCGATATAACCAAGTTCTTCATTTGAGATAATGAACTTGTCCGTATCCTTGTACTTTTCAAGCTGGGATATATCACGAAAGGCGGTTTTATCGTCCCGCCGTAAAACCGTCCAGCCGTAAGCCGTATTCAAGATCAGTTTTGCAAGGGCGGTTAATGCGGCATTTCCAGAACGCTTTCCTTCTGCTTTCATGTCATAGAACAGGGAAACAAAATTCTTGAAAACTTTATAGGTCTTCTTGAAATGAATTTGTTCTATGAATTCCACGATTTCCACACCGCAATTTTTAACGGCATATTCTAACTCATGATAACTCCATGTACCCTGTATGTAACCCGTAACAAAGGCAAGCTTCCCAATCTTGGCGGGAAGGGGTGGAATAGTCTGCGGTGGCACATATACACGGGCTTTGATAAAACCAAGTCCCTTATGGCGGTCTGTCCATTCCTCCCAATTCATGGCGATCAATCGGGGGTCATTCTCATACTCTGGATAGCCAACGGGAAATTCATTGTCGATCATGACAGAGGGGTAAAGGCTGTTTACATCGTAATGATATGCGGCAACCATTTTCTCCCCGTCTGCCCCAATCTTTTCGGAAAGTACAGGGGTGAAGACTTCCGTTCTTCCTCCGTAAAAACCCTCTCGAATTTTGTATTCCACTTCCATATATGAAACCGTGGAAAATTTCATCTGTTTACTGCTGCCCCATGCTTTACAATCTGCCAGAATATCATAATCGGTTTTTTCAGGGTTCCCAAAGGGTTTCCCTTGATAACCGTTTTTGAAAAGATACTTTGACATACTGGCAGTTGATAGACAACCGATAATCTGTTCTTCTGGTATGCCTGAAACCTCTATCAATTTATAAATCAACTCATAGAGGGAAAGAACATCATAGCCCAGATATTCCAGATATAACGGATTGTCAGGGTGGCAACGGTTCAGGAAATCCACAAGCCCCGCATATTGTTGTGGATAACGCTGTTGAACTTCCTTCCACAAATCCAGTTTTCCGTGTTCAAGGTCGAAATCCTTTGACAGCTTCGCCAATGCCATCGGCAGAAGTTTGAAACTGTCATGAATGACATAATGACGGCAAGTAACTTTTGCGTACTTCGTCCCGATCTTCTTTGTTCTGCTCCATACTACATTCCCCTTTTCCCAGATTTCGGGGGTTTTTCTCATGTCGAAATCTGCGTTATGGATGTAAATATGGGGCATATAACCCAGATTGTAATAGTGTTCTATTAACCATTCAATATCTGGGAAAGTATATCCGTATAACACCCTCTTTCCATCGTACACGGCAATTCGTTTTAATTCGCCATCCAAATCAATGGTTTCCGTGTCTAATGTGATAATTTTGGGAACCCGCTTCTTCGTGGACATTTTAACGGCTCCCTTCCTTGGGTATTAGGTTATGTTTTTCAGCCAATCCACACCGTTCAAACGGCAATATCTTCGCATTTCATCCATAAAGGGGGAAACATGCTCGTTTTTCATCTGGGAAAGGCATGTCAGGATTAAACGCAAAAATTCCCGTTTTGTCCATTTGTTTGTAAGACAGAGAACCGAATAACTTTTGTTATCCAGCTTCATTGTTTCGGCGGACAGATTATAGCCCCGATCATAAAACACTTGGGCGGCATGGTTTAAGAGGTCTTTGTCTTTGCTAATGCGAACTTGATATACACAATGCATTTTCCCGCTCCCGTCAGGGTGCATGGCGGCAAAGTTGATAATTTCATTGATATGCGTTTCAAAATCCGAAACTGTGAAACTATCAAAATTGATAGGCTCGAACCCGTCATTTCCTGCGGCGGCGGCACCCACATAAAGCCAGTATGGAAAGCCCGCATTTTTTGCGGTTTCCTTGGCTTTTTTCGGTGGGTGTTTCCATGCGTTATCTGGTATAATTAAGGATGGATATTTTTCTTGGAGTTTTACCCAGCCTAATTTTAAATCGGATTGCGTGAAATTCACACCCGATTTTTCAAGGGCATTTTGCTTCTTGAGTTTTAAAAGTTCCCTGCTATCAAAGGACTTGGCTTGTCTATTGTTCAAACGGTATTTATTTATAAACTTTGTGTCAAGTCCTTGATCTTGCAGGAATTTCTTGCTTTCTGCCCGATCTGCTTTTCTCTTTTCATTTCGGGCAATTCGCTTGGTTTCCTTTTCTCTTGTTTTGGAACCTAAATTTTTGATTTCCTTGGGGGAATATTTAGCAGACAAGATTTCCTGTTGTTTCTTGGTCTGCTGTTTTTTCTGTACTCGCTTGTTCGGTTTTCTTTTTGCCATTTGCTACAATCCCCCACTTATATAAATATGATAAGAAAGGCGGCGGAAAATTACTTCCCGCCGCCTTGATTTATCACGGCTTTATACAAGCTCGATTGTATTGGTCTTAAAGCCCTTGCGGGTCTTCTGCTCAACCACCTTGATTTTCAGGGGTTCAGCGTCCCACGGAGCCATGCCCACGATTGCAATAATCTTCTGCAAGCTGGAGGCGATACCCTGTGAAACTGCGTCATAATTAACGCCCTTCTTGTCTACAAGGACAATTCGCAAAGCGTCTACCACTTCACCCGTGTTCTCGTCCACAAGGGAAACGGGATGGGCGGCAAAGTTGACGATTTCCAGAACCTCGTTCTTGTGGTCATCAAGGCTTTCGCCCTTGTTGTTCACAGCGTTGTAAATCGCAATTGCGGATTTACGGCTGCCATCGTTAGGGATGGAACAGAGGAAAGAACTGCTTGCATTGGTCAGCATGTCAAGCTGAAATGCGGGGGCAAGGTCTTCCTTGTTAATAGTCATGATAGCATTAGCGTTTTCACTCATTTTCGTTTTCCTCCTTAATTGGTTCAATGATGATAGATTTTCTGTATTCTTCCACCCATTCACGGGTTAGGCGAATATTTCGCCCGTTCAATCGTTCATGTTTTAACTTGCGGTCACGGCATAAGGTTCTAACGGTTCTATCGGAAATGTTTAAGATTTCCGCCGCTTCCTTAGTCGTGATATACTCGCTCGTTTCGGACATGGGTACACCTTCTTTCCTTATACCGTTCTCACCACCTTAATATATCATTGGTTTCCGATAATGTCAAACGGGAACACTTTTGGTATTAGTCGGGGGTGTCCATGCTGGGGTATGCGTCAGGGTCGGCGGCTTCCTCGGTGTCCTCGCCCTCGGTGTCGGCAACCTCGGCGGCGATCTCGGAACGGATATGGTCGATCAGTTCCTTCTGGTCGATCTCGGTTCCCTTGTTCACCTTCTTGGCGGCAACGATCAGGGCGGAAACGCCCTTCATGCGGTTGCGGGCTTCCTGTCTCCACTCGGCGGAATACATTTCGGCTTCGATCACACCACGCATTTCGTTCTTGATTTCGTTGTACAGCTTGAGTTCGTTCATTTGTTTTTCTTCCTTTCATTTTGAAAAATATTTATAATGAAAACACATGTTTGCCGAACACATGTTCATTATATGGGGATAATGTGTTGATATTGTGGAATAGTTAAGGGGATTTTGTTTCGTATTCGGACAGGTCTTCAAGGTCTGAAATTAGCATTTCAATGTCCTGAATGGTTCGGGAAAGTTTTGTCATGTATTGGGGGCGGGGTTCCGTGCTGGCTTTCTCGGCTTCCAGTATGCTATTCAAGCTGTTGTGTCGGTTGCGTAGCCGCTGGATTTCAAAGGTGATAATGTGAAGGGAAATAAATTTCATGTGGTGTCACCTCCTTAAAATATAAGGTTGTAAAAGTTCCAAGGGGAAATGGTTTCCGTGGTCGGTAACATGTTACAATGGATAACCTCGGCATGGGAAACCAGAACCCAGACAAGGAACAGGAAGAATAGAAAGCGTAAAAGGTTCTTCATGGTTATACCTCCGAAATGTGGGAAATTCTTAGGCGTGGGAAACAAGCTTGTACTCGGGTTTTGACGGCTTCGGGGTCGGTTCCTGTCCAGTATACAATGTAGTTTTTGCCGTGTTCGTCATTGGTTAAGATCAGGCGGAAACGCTTCATACTATTTCCTCCATACATTCTAAAGCCCAGTAAGCACCCTTTTTGAATTCGTAAGTGTCGGTGGTGTCAACCGTCAAAAAGTCCATAATGTTAAGGGCTAAATGAATTGTTTTCTGTTTCTGGTGGTTGGCTCCCAGAATGAAGCACCCGATACCGAACAGGATAAAAGCAAACCAAAGAAGAATAATATTCATTTTATTTCTCCGTCCTCCAAAACTTCTTTGATAGTTTGATAGCATTGTTCGCAAAGGATAGACCATGTTTCGGAATAATCGGGAAAGCGAATTGTCAAATAAAACAATTCTTTGTGTGGAACAGAGGTTCCGCACCGCATACAATCACAGTTATACTCTTTCATGTTTCCTCCTTGATTTCGATTTCCTTTAGGGGACAATGAGGGTTTCGCTTGTTTACGGAATTTTTCATAAAGGTAATTCCATCGGCTTTCATGGGAATATTGCAAGCCTGAAAAGGGCATTGGACACAGTTGGCGGGTAGTTCGGACATAGTGGACATAATTACATATTTCATAGTGTTAAACTCCTTTCTTCTGGTGGACGGGGATTATTCCCCGTCCAGTTCTTCCAACTGTTCCAACAATTTCAACTGCTTTTTTCTCTTAATCTGGTAGTCGTTCATTTTAGCAATGTTAGCTTCCAATTTGTTGACACCAACATACATATCATTGAGAGAGGAAATAGTAATTTCAAACTTCTTTTCATGGTCGGCAATCATGGAGAGGATTTTTTCAAGGGATTTCTTTTCTTCCTTGCACTGCTTAATATAGCTTTCGTTTTCCTTCATCTGGGCAATGATTTCTTCCTTAGAAATACACATTATATTTTCCTCCTAATTTTTGTTCTTTTTCCGTTCTTTGTAAGGGCTTCCTTTTCTTCCCTCTTTCTGATTGTATTATACTCCTAATTTTCCGATTTGTCAACAACTTTCCGATAAATTCTTGAAAAATTTTTTCTGGGACTTTTGCCCCGTGTCCCTCGTCCTCTCCCCTGCCGATCTTCGGGAAGG
>JAZURC010000085.1:0-17109 GCA_045606005.1 Clostridia bacterium | reverse complement strand
CCGCCGTACAGAAATTGGTCAATGGTTTCCCCCTTATCCAATCTTGCAATAGCACCATACTGCCAATGAACGGGACTCACATCCGACTTAATCCCCTGCAATGCCCGATGACGGCACATGAGCGCCTCAAAGCAAAGCTCCAGTCTGTCCTCCATCAGTTTCCAGAAGGTGTCCTCGTCCCCTTTTGCCAAAATACCAAGCTGCGGCAGATTGAGGCTCACCACCCCCTGATTGAAACGACCTTCAAATTTATAATTTCCCTCATCATCCTTCCAGGGCGCCAAAAAGCTTCTGCACCCCATGGGACTGAACACATTGTTTTCATAATGCTCCCGCATTTTCTTTGCAGAAATATAGTCGGGATACAACCGCTTTGCAGAGCATTTGACCGCTAATTTTGTGATATAATCGTATTCCCCGCCCTTCAGGCAGTTATGCTCATCAAGGACATACACCAGTTTCGGGAAAGCAGGAGTCACATAAACCCCCTGCTCATTTTTAATCCCTTCCAACCGCTGACGAAGGATTTCCTCAATAATCATGGCGTTTTCCTTCAGATATTCATCTTCGGGGTCCAGATGCAAAAACAAAGTAACAAAGGGAGATTGACCGTTTGTGGTCATCAGAGTATTGATCTGATACTGAATGGTCTGCACACCGGAACGAAGCTCGTCCTCCACTCTGACTTGTATCAGCTTTTCCAGAACTTCTTCCGTTAATGCTCCGTTGGCCGCCTCGCTAATGCTCTTTTTATATTTTAAGTAACTCTTGCGGAGATATTTCCCCAAATGACGGATATCCACCGACTGACCGCCGTACTGACTGCTGGCAACTGCCGCAATAATCTGGGTCATAACAGTACAGGCAACCTGAAAGCTTTTGGGACTTTCAATCATTTTCCCGTTCATCACAGTCCCCTTGTCCAGCATATTTCCAATATCAATCAGACAACAGTTGAAAATAGGCTGTAAAAAATAATCCGCATCGTGAAAATGGATCGCCCCTTCCTCATGAGCCTTGGAAATCTTTTCAGGCAGTAAAATTCTCTTGGTCAAATCCTTTGAAACCTCTCCCGCTATCAAATCCCGCTGGGTTGCGGCGGCAACTGCATTTTTATTGGAATTTTCCTCCATGACGTCCTGATTGGCATTCTGAATCAGAGTCAAAATGGATTCGTCTGTGGTATTTGCCTTTCTCACCAATGCTCTGGAATAACGGTAAATGATATAGACCTTCGCCAGCACATAGTGATTGTATTCCATCAGCTTGCGTTCAATAATATCCTGAATATCCTCGACCAGCATTCTTTGTTTATTTTTTCCTTCAATGTAGGAGAGAATCTCGTCAATTTCCTGCTGCGACGCACGTTCCGATTCTTCTACCGCATCATTTGCCTTCTGAATGGCAACCGCAATCTTCGTCCGATCATATTCTACGATACGTCCGTCTCTTTTTATGACTTGCATTTTCCTTTTCTCCTTTCCTTTTCTATGTATGTATAATCATACTCCTTTTTTTCAAAAAAATCAGTTGCATTTGCAACAAAAATATGATATTATAAAATATATAGTAATAATTTTTCTTTATAAACACAATATCTTGTGGAGGTCCTATGAAAAAACCCGCTATTTTCTATTCTATCAGTCAGGAAGAAATTGATGCCATGATGCATTGCTTCAAGGCAAAACGAAAAAAATATTCCTGTGGGGACACCATTGTGATGTATGCCAATGAATTTGAACAAATCGGAATCCTGCTGTACGGGGAAGCAGAACTGGTTCGATATGAGGAGGACGGTACCCGCACAATTTTAGAACGGTACGACCCTGACCATATTTTCGGCAAGCTGAATATTGTCCCTGCCGATACGGCGTCCATTATCTGCTCCCGTGATTGCGAGGTCATCATCTTTTCTTATTATCATCTGGTGGACCGCTGTCCCAACGTCTGCCCTCATCACAGTACTTTGGTGGAAAACGTTCTTCGGATGATGATAGAGCGTGCCCAACATTTAAGCAGTCGGATTGACATTTTAAGCCATCGCACCTTGCGGGGGAAATTACTGGCATACTTTGAAACCACTGCCAAATCCTTAGAAACACGCACCTTTACCCTCCCCTTTTCCATGAACGATTTGGCAGATTTTCTCTGCGTGAACCGAAGTGCCATGATGCGTGAAATGAAAAAAATGAAGGAGGAAGGATTATTTCTCTCCAAAGGCAGACAAATTACGTTGCTGTAAAGAAAAATTTTTGAACAAAAAAATATCGTTCATAAGAAGTGTACTGTTAAGGACAGTATTTTAAAAGGCAGAAACGATTGAGTTCGTTTCTCCCGTTTATCGTAGGGTTCGGCACAGGCACCCTTGCCTGAAGGGAGCTGGCTCGGCGAAGCCGAGACTAAGGGATTCATCCGACGAACCGCATTGTAGCATATAAAGTCTTAGGATATCCTAAATGTTTTGGAAGGTGCGATACATCTTCCCTGCTTGTTACAGTGCCGGACATGTATACACTCATTCATTATTATTGGTAATAGGATATAACTGAATAGTATTACCGCCATCTACCACCAGCTCTGCACCCGTTGTATTTCTTGCATGTGCTGCAAAATACCATACCGCATCTGCAACATCTTCGCCGACTGCGACATCACCAATCGGCGTAAATCTCGAAGGCACATTTTTATAAAATTCAGGATTTTTCTCCCATCTGTCTGTTTTTATCATTCCGGGGAGAACGGCATTTACACGAATATTGTATTTACCCAAATCAAAAGCAAGCGCACGCACCATACCGAGCTGACCGCTTTTTGATGCAGAGTATGCAATTCTGTCAGGAATTACACGATATGCCGTATTTGAATTTATAAATATAATGTTTCCGCCACCGTTTTCCTTCATTCTTTTTGCAGCGTGTTCACAAAGACAGTAATTCCATGTCATATTTGTGTTTATCACACGCATAAAATCTGTCAGTGGATTTTCGAAGATTTCAATGCCAAGACCCTGATCCGCCGCATTAAGCACCATAGTTTCAACAAAAATTCCTTTTTGGTCAAGGTCAGAAAACATATCTTCAATCGATTTTTCATCCACGGTTCTTTCATCAATAAGAGAATCTATGTGATACCCGATGATATTTACCTCAGGAAACTTTTCTCTGTACTGCTTTTCTGTTGCGTGAACTTTTTCGGCACTTCTGCCCGTAAAGACAACATTTTTTCCCTCGGATGCAAATTTTTCAACTATTGCAACGCCTGTATTTATACAAGCACCAGTTACCAAAACCGCTTTTTTCATAATCTATATTCTCCTTAAAAATAAAATTCTGTTTTTGCAGGTCTTATATCTGTAAGTGCACCCGTATAATGACGAAGTGTATGAGGTTGATAGGGATGTTTAAGACACTCCTCCTCATTTATTTCTATACCAAGTCCGGGTTTGTCAGGAATTGTTATATTTCCATCCCTGTATTCAAGGCTTTCGTTTGTAACATCCTTGCGCCATTCTACGTCACTATACATAATCTCAAGTATTTCAAAATTCGGACATGTTGCCGCAAGTTGAAGCGTTGCCGCATTTGCAACAGGACCTGACGGATTATGCGGTGCAAAGGGAATATATCTTGACTCTGCCTCTGCCGCAATCTTTTTAAGCTCCATTATGCCTCCTGCATGTGAAATATCAGGCTGTATGTAGTCAGCCGCCATTTTATCAAACATAGATCTGTAATCCCAACGGGTATAAAGTCTTTCACCGGCTGAAATTGCTACAGGTGATTTATCCTTAACCTCTTTTAGTGCATCAAGATTATCCGGCGGAACAGGTTCTTCAAAGAACATAGGTTTAAACTGCTCAAGCTCCTTCGCGATTTTTATACCTGTAGGAATATTAAATCTGCCGTGTCCTTCAATAAGCAAGTCTACCTCATCACCAACCGCTTCACGGACAGCCGCAACGCATCTTAGTGCTTTATCAAGTTCCTTATTGGATATATTCAGATAGTTTTTGCCAAACGGATCCCATTTCATTGCAGTTACGCCACGCTGTACAGCAATTTTTGCCTTTTCACCGAATTCCTCAGGCTCTTTCGCACCTGCAAACCAGCCATTTACATAAATTCTGACTTTGTCGTGTACTTTTCCGCCTAAAAGCTGATAAACAGGCACATTAAGATGCTTTCCCAATATATCCCAGAGAGCCATTTCAACGGCTGAAAGAGCAGACATTAAAACAGCTCCGCCACGCCAATATGCATCTCTGTATATACTGTGCCAATGTTTTTCGATTTCAAGGGGATTTTCCCCCACAAGATACTCTTTAATATGCTCAACCGCACCAATTAAGGCTTTTTCTTTATATTCAAGAGTTGCCTCGCCGACACCGTCAATTCCCTCATCTGTGTAAACCTTTACAAATACCCAGTTTGTACGAAAACAATCTACTGTAAAGGTTTTAATATCCGTTACTTTCATATGAATCTTACCTCCTCGTATATTTCGGGTACAATTTTATTTTTGTATTCAAAATCATTCATATCTATCTCATCAAACATACCACAATGCATAGGTACTGCATATTCGGGATTTATTCTCTCGCAAAAACGTTTTGCATCCGACATATTCATATTGTTTCCTGCTCCATTTACAGGCAGAAACAACGCATAAATATCATCCGGTATATCATCGAAAATTTCTTCGTTGTAGAGAGTATCTCCCGTAACATAGTATTTCTTCTCACCATCATCAATTATCACACCGATAGGGGTAGGATCACTATGCTCTGCTTTAACGGCAGTAAATCTGATACCATATTCTGTCCACGATGTATTTCGATTAAACAGTACATAGTTATTATCTCCGCCTGTCTTTCGCACCTCACTCCACACGGAAGAAGGTGAAAGAACGGTAATAGCTGTATTATTGGCAACAAACTTTTGTACTGTTTCGGGATCATAATGATCAAGATGATTATGAGTAAAAATCATAATATCCGGTTTTACATCAAACAAGCTCTTCAAAACAGGGACTCGTCTGTAATTTTTAGGATTAATTTTTTTCACACTATCAGACAAGTATGGATCTATCATAATTTTAACATTATCATTTTCAAACAGCAGTCCTGCTTGTCCAAGCCATGTAATTTTCATATATTCTTGCTCCTCCTATTGACTTTTATTTATTTTTATTTTATAATATATTTTATATTAAATATACATTAATCTTATTGATTTTATTAGAAATCTTATTATTTTACTGAGGCTTAACCATGGAACTTAAATTACCCGATATAGTGGCAATAGGAATTTATAATTCAACTTTTGCTGTGAAGAATAAAGTGATTACAAAGAACAGAAAGACAACTATGTTTGAGATAGAAATTCCAATTGAAAAGGGCGGAGTTTCTTACATAAACTCTGATAATATGGCAATAGAACCTGATATGATTATCTGTGCAAAGCCGGGACAGATGAGATGCACAAAGTTGCCTTTTAAATGCTATTACATACATTTAATAGTGACTGATACTGTGCTTTATGATAAACTTATGAGCATTCCAAACTTTATAAAAACAGATAAATACCAAAAGTACTATGAGATATTCCAAAAGCTATGTACACATTATGACACTGCTATTGGCTTTGATGAAATAATACTGCACAGTCTTGTTTTAGAGCTTATATACACCTTAATAAACGATTCAAAAAAATTGATATTACGCGACCACATAAAAAGAAGTAATTACAAAGCTATTGAAAAAGCAATTAAATATATCAAGGAAAATCTTACATCTGATTTATCTCTTGAAGCCATAGCAAATCAGGCAGGATTCAGCCCTGTTCATTTTCATAATGTTTTCAAAGCATCTACCGGCAAAACTCTTCATGAATATGTAGAAGAACAACGCATAAAAAAGGCTTCAAATATGCTCATTACAACAGATTATACACTTGCTGAAATCGCATATGAATGTGGTTTTTCATCACAAAGCTATTTTAGCTATGCATTTAAACGTAAAATGAATAAAACTCCGATAGAATACGCAAAAGAAGTTTTCGAGCGATATGGAGAATAATAAAAAGATAAGCAACCATCTGCTTATCTTTTTACTGTCCTTATAGGTACACCCCATAACAACGATATTTTTTTCTTACGTGATAAACAATTCAATCTTCTGTTCTTCCGTAAATCCTTTTAATTTCCTCGGTTTCATTTCCCTGTTCATCATAAATATATAAGGGAGGCAACACATCCATTCCCGGCTTCCCGTCCAAAAGGCCCTCTACCAAAATCATGGTTGCCTTCTCACCGGGCTTTGGATAGACAGCACGAAATCGTTTGGGTTCTATCTTTCTTTGCCTCATGCCTACCAACAAATCCTCCATACGGTCAGGGCGGTGAATCAAACTGACTCTTCCCCCTGATTTTACCGACCAGGCAGCAGCAGTCAAAACATCTGCAAGAGTACACATCACCTCGTGTCTTGCCCATGTCAGCTCATCGCTGGCGTTTAGTAAACCCCGCCCCACTTCCATATAAGGGGGATTGCAAGTCAGTGCATCAAAGCTGCCACAGGTCACCAAAGACCTGATTTCCTTAACATCCCCGCAGCATACCGTCAATCTTTCCTCAAGCTTATTTTTTTCAATACTTTTTTGAAACAATTCGCAGTTTTTGCTTGAAAGTTCTAACCCCGTAATATGCGCCACTTTGGTTTTTCCTGCAAGTAAAATGGGGATGATGCCGTTTCCGGTGCACAAATCCAAGACTCGCTCCCCGGGTCTTACCCGACAAAAATCTGCCAAAAGCACCGCATCCACACCAAAACAAAAAAGGCGTTTATCCTGATATATTCCCAAACCGCCCAACTGCAAATCATCCCAGCGTTCCCATTGATTCATCGTTTTTTCTCCTGATTGTATAAAAAAAGCCCATGGTTACCCACGAGCTTTTTTCTTTTTTGATTAGTCCTCGGAAGGAGCATCAACAGGACAAACTCCTGCACATGCACCGCAGCTTACGCATGCGTCTGCATCGATAACGTATTTGCCATCCCCTTCAGAAATAGCAGAAGTAGGACATTCAGCAGCACAAGCACCGCAGCTGATGCAATCATCACTGATTTTGTATGCCATTGGAAAACACCTCCTCCATGGAATTCCTGCAAAAACAGGTCACTTTCTTTCATTATAACATAGGTTTTAAAAAAATTCAAGTCTATTTTATTCTTTTTCTAATTCTTTTAGAATTTTTTCGGCATTTTTCTCTTCTGCTGTCATTTTCTTATTTTCTTTTCCCTGAGGGTTTGCCTTTACGATTTTCAGCTGTTCAACCGAATAGACCTGCATACTCTCATCCCGTTCCAGCTTTACCTTAATCTGACCACGAAGAAGGTTCACCGAGGTTACTTCCCCTTTTCCGTCAGGCGTTTTTACAACCGCCCCTACCTTTGGAGTGGTTTTGTGCAAATCCTCATAAGCATCCTGCTCATATTTTAAACAGCACATCAGTCTTCCGCACACACCCGAAATCTTGGTCGGATTCAAAGACAAGCTCTGTTCCTTTGCCATTTTAATGGAAACCGGTGCAAATTCACCCAAAAAGCTGGCACAACATAGGTTTCTTCCGCAAATACCCAACCCTCCCAGAAGCTTTGCTTCATCACGGACGCCAATCTGCCGCAGTTCAATTCTGGTACGGAAAACAGAGGCCAGACCCTTCACCAATTCTCTGAAATCCACGCGTCCCTCTGCCGTAAAATAAAATAAAATTTTACTGCCGTCAAAGGTATATTCCACGTCAATCAACTTCATCTCCAGATTGTATTCCCGAATTTTCTCCTGACAAAGGGCAAATGCCTCCCGCTCTTTTTGGGCATTGTTCAAAATACGCTCCTCATCCTCTTTTCCCGCCAGACGAAGCATTTTTTTTAACGGTGCCGTAATTTCAGACTCCTCTATCTGAAAATTGGGCATCACCACCGTCCCGAATTCAACTCCCCGGGCAGTTTCCACAATGACATGCTGATCTCTTGCCGCCTTTTTCCCCGCAGGGTCAAAATAATATATTTTCCCAACATTCTTAAAGCGTACGCCAATTACTTCAACCATTTTTATTCTCCTTTCCCGCCGCCAGACATTCACATAACAACTCCGTTACTGCCAGCGAAAAGTTTACTTTCAGATTTCCAAAAAGCTCATCTCCCCGCAGCCTCATTGCCGACCTTTGCAACACATCAAAAATTTTCAGCAGGGGTTTTAACTCCAAAAGGCCGGAAAGCCTTCTTGCAAATGGCGACCCACCCTTACCGCAAGCGGAGCATTCGATTGCCTCTGCCGTCAAATCCATTAACCCCTCTAAAATCTCTTCCCACAAATCCTTTTCTTTTTCAAAAAAGGAGCTTAAGGGAAGCAAATCACCCTTTTGAAAGAAGGTACAAAACAGTTCTGCCGCCGTTTCCCTTCTGGGTAAAAAGGACTCATCCTCCGCAATCTGCAATGCACGCCCCGGAATTCCGGCCGAGGGGCGCAAAAGCATAGCCGCCTTATTGTCATCATAACGGGTTCGTAAAAATGCTGCCATCTCCTCATCATTCAAGGGCAAAAACCGTAGCAAAACACTTCTGGAACGAACCGTTTCCAGCACCTTTCCCGCGTTTTTGCACAGCAGCACAAACACACAGTAAGCGGGGGGCTCCTCTAATATTTTTAACAGGCTGTTCTGAGCAGGCTCCAACATTTCGTCCGCATCGGGAATGACAAACAATTTCCATTCTCCCATAAAAGGCTTACTGTAAGCATCCTGACGCAAAATCCGCATGGCATCCACCGACCCCGGCTTTACCTTATCCGATAAAAAATAATTCTCATCCGCAACAATAAAATCAGGATGGGAACCTGCCTTTAATTTCAGGCAATGATCACACACACCGCAGTCGCCGCCTTTTTTGCACAGCAAAAGACGAGAAAGCCGGTGAACCATTGTCATTTTTCCGATTCCCTCTGCTCCCTCGAATAAATAAGCATGGCTCAGCCGACGGGTTCTTACTCCATCGGCCAAGCTCTGCAAAATATGACCATGTCCGAACAGCTCACTCATGAAAACACCTAAATTTTTTCAAACCGGTCAACATCAAGAACAAAGATGGTTGCGCCCCCCACATCGATTTCCACGGGAAAGGAATCCAAACTGCTTTCGATATTTCCCATCACATTGGGGTTTACTACCATACGTTTTCTTCTGTCGCACTTAGCACGAATCACATCCACAACCGCATCCACATTTTCATCGCTGACACCAACCATTAAAGTGGTGTTCCCCGCTTTCAAAAAGCCACCCGTGGTAGCAAGCTTGGTCACAGAATATCCCTCTTTGTTCAAAGCAGACATAAGATTGTTTCCATCAATATCGTGCACAATCGCAAGAATTAATTTCATAAAAACCCCCCTTTCTTTTTTCTAATCTAATTATATCATATTTTTTTAAATTTGACAATATTTTTTATGAATTTTTTCATACTTTCCGCAAATTTGTTTATATTAATCAGGAGGTGATTGCACTTGTTAGGAGCGTTATTCGGATTTCTCAGCGGAATCATCAGCGGAATGGGAATCGGGGGCGGTGTAATACTGATTCCTTTGCTTTCCATTTTTCTGCATATTGAACAGCAACCGGCACAGGGCATCAATTTATTTTATTTTCTTCCTACTGCTGTTGCTGCCTTAATTGTACACATCAAAAATAAGCAAATTGAATTTCGTCCTGCACTGACTCTGGTTGCCTGTGCCATTCCGGGAGCTATATTAGGCGGATGGATTGCGGTGACCCTTTCCCCGGCATTGTTACGCAAGCTGTTTGCCGTATTTTTACTTTTAATGGGAATTCACGAGCTGTTGATCAAAAAGGAGAACAAGGAATGAAAAATTTCGGAAAATATCTGTTGTTCGGCAGTATTACGGGAGTCCTCAACGGTTTGTTCGGTTCAGGTGGCGGTGTTGCGGCGGTGTTGGTATTAAAAAAGGTGTTTGGTCTGGAAACCAAAAAGGCACATGCCTCTGCCTTGATGGTGATTTTTCCCTTGTCCGTCATCAGCCTTATCATCTATTTATTCAAAGCCGATATTCCTATAGAAACTGCTCTTTGGACAAGCGGTGGCGGTATTATCGGAGGATTGGCAGGGGCAAAGCTGTTAAAAAAGCTATCCGCCCTCTGGGTCACAAGACTGTTCGGCATTATGATGATTGCGGCAGCAATCCGAATGTTTTTTGCATAAATGACTTGTCAATCGAAAAAGAATGTGATACAATTACAAATGAGAAAAGGAGGAACCAACTATGAGCCATAAAGAAAAATTTCTTGACTATTATAAAACCTATATTACAAGAGAGGGTGCCGACCAGCTTTTAGACTATCTCCTCTCTCCTTCCAGTGATTTCTTTACTGCTCCTGCCAGCACACGGTTTCACGGGGCTTATGAAGGGGGTCTGGTAGAACACAGCATCAATGTCTATGAATGCCTGAAGGATTATTTGAATCGTCCCAGAGTAAAAGAAATGTACGGTCTGACTGTATCGGAGGAAACCATTGCCATCAGTGCCCTTCTTCATGACATTTGCAAGGTCAACTGTTACAAACCGGGATTTCGTAATGTAAAGGATGATAAGGGAGTATGGCAAAAGGTACCCACCTATGAATTTGACGACAAGCTCCCCTATGGACACGGCGAAAAATCGGTTTATATCATCAACGGCTTTATGCGGCTGACCCGCGAAGAAGCCTTTGCCATCCGTTATCACATGGGTTTTTCCGGAACAGAGGATATCCGTAATGTAAGCAATGCATTTGAGCTGTTTCCCCTTGCCTTTGCTCTTGCAACGGCAGATATGGAGGCTACATATTTTATTGAAGGAAAATAATCCGGAGTATAAAAATATCATTCTTAAACAACAACTTTTCTATGATGAAAACTCTCAATTTTGAGGGTTTTCTTTTTTTAATTTATTTGAGGGATAGGGAAAATAGTTCAGAATCGACAAACTGAACCGCAGCCAAAGGCAAAGGGATACCCGAAGGCGTACAAAGGTACGCCGAGAGGTGAGGGTTTGTCGCTAGTAAAAAGGCATAAATAAAAGAAACATATCGTTCGCTAACGATATGTTTCCACCTACCATTTTTTTATGATTTCTTGTGCCTTTTTACGATCTGGGCGATTTTCACATCCCTCAAATTATTTCCAAAGTTTAATGGCTCCTGAACGATGAAGATTGATTATCAGAATCAGAACAATCACACCCAACAACATTCCGAATATACCCAAAGTTTTCAATCCGATATACAATGCCATTAAGGTCAGAAGAGGATGAATCCCGATCTGCCCGCTGACCACTTTCGGTTCTAAAATCTGCCGCATAATCAAGCAAACTCCGTAAGTAATAATCAGTCCTACCGCCAGCTTATAATCACTGAGCAATAAAGAACCCAATGCCCAAGGAATGAGAACCGTTCCCGTTCCCAAAATCGGGAGCATATCCACCACTGCCAAAATGAGAGCAAAGATAAAAGGAGATTTCACACCGATAATGGCAAACGCAATCAAAAGCTCCCCGAAAGTGATAGACATAAGAATCAGCTGAGCCTTGATATATTTGAAGAAAGCACCTGACAGATAACCCTTGATTTCCTCGGCTCTTACCCGCCACTTTTCCGTAATTTGCCGATTAAGAAACTCTAAAATGTTCTCTTTATCGCTGCTCATAAAATAAGTGGCAATCAAAAATACCAAAATCCCCACCAAAAGAGAGGGCAGTCTTTTTACGATTCCGTAAGCAAAAGACCCTGCCACTGTGGTAAGAGAAGTCAGAATTCCAGACAAATTTTCCAAAGCTGTCGCAATCAGGTTTTCCAATTCCACATCAAAACCAAAGTCGCTTACATAGTGATTCAGCAAATGAATCTTTTCTTCAATGGTATTAAAGGCGTAGGGCAGCCGATCCATCAGATAAGGCATATATTCTGCCAGAGAGCTTATTTCCAGAACTAACCTTTTTCCTACAAAATAAACCACAAGAGCAATCAGGCTGATAACCACCAAGATAGACACAATGGAGGAAAGCTTTCTTGGCACCTTACCCTTTTTTTCCAAAAACTTCACCAACGGCTCTGCCATCCATGCAAACAACGCAGCAAACAGGAAGGGCAGAAACCAACCTAACATCTTTGTAAAAAAGAAATAGGCAACCACACATCCCAATATAATATAAAATAATAAAAATGCAAAGCGAAAATGTTTTTCCAAGGGTAGTTTAGGCATCAAACCCCTCCTTTACTCTTTCAAAAATTCTGCCATTAATCGAAATCCCGGTGTAACAGTCACTCCGCTCTTTTCTCCATTCGCTTCATCATAAGTAAGGTTATTTTCTCCCTTCCTTCTGCTGTCAAACATCGCAAAGGGAACAGGATCAGAGGTATGCGTTCCCAACGCAAGCGGTGTGGGATGATCAGGAAGAACAAGGAGCTTATAGTCCTCCCCGCTTTCCTTCAGATAGTCCCAGACAGGGCGGATAATCTTCTCATCAATCAGCTCAATAGACTTGATTTTATTTTCCTGCTCAAACCGATGTCCGCTTTCGTCTGCCGCTTCCACATGAATATAGATAAATTCCTGACCCCGAGAGAGTGCGTCAATGGCAGCTTGTGCCTTTCCTTCAAAATTCGTATCTACATTTCCCGTTGCACCCGGCACATCAACAGATTCCATCTGAGCACACTTTGCAATTCCTTTAATCAGGTCAACGGCAGATATGACTGTTCCTTTTTTACCGTATAGTTCCATAAAGGGAGAAAGACCGGGCTTCGTTCCCTGACCCCAAATCCAGATCGAATTCGCAGGTCGTTTTCCTCTTGCAATTCGTGCCTGATTCACCGGATGATTCTTTAAAATATCATAGCTTTTTTCCATCATGTCCAGAATCACGGGATTATTGGGTAAGTGTTCTTTGATTTTCCGACCCGAAATATCATGAGGCGGAGTTAATTCAAACGAAAATTCCACCCCGTGCCAAAGCAGAAGATGCCGATAACTGATTCCTCCAAAATAAGACAGTTCTTCTGTTTTGAAGGCCTCATTCACACAAGCAATCAATTCATGGGCTTCCTCGGTTGAAATTTCACCCGCACTGTAATCCACCATGGTTTTTTCACTGTATGGTTCTTCGTCAGACAGCGTTACCAGATTACAGCGGAAGGACACATCCCCTTCCTTCATCTCCACGCCAATGCTTGCCGCCTCCAAAGGAGAACGGCCGGTGTAACATCGTGTCGGGTCAAAGCCCATAACCGATAGGTTTGCCACATCACTTCCCGGTTTGAATCCCTCCGGCACCGTTTTCACCATTCCCACAATCCCTTGTGACGCAATCCCATCCATCATGGGTTTGTTTGCCACCTGTAAAGGAGTTTTCCCGTCCAGCGCCTCACAGGGGAAATCGGCCATTCCGTCTCCTAAAAATACAACATATTTCATCCTTCATCACATCCTTTTTTACTATTATATCAAAAAAATTGGAAAAAGCCAAGAAAAAATTGATAATTTTATCACCAAAGTTTTTCAAATATGACTTGCTAAACCTATCCATTCTATGATATAATAGAAAATAAAATACAAAAATGGTAAAAAACTTCGATTTAGGAGGCTATTTCGTATGATTAAGGTTGCAATACTGGGTTACGGTACCGTTGGCTCCGGTGTTTACGAAGTGATTATGAATAACCGTAACAGCAGTGATGAAGCAAAACGGATGGATGTCAAGCACATTCTGGATTTGCGTGATTTCCCCGAGCTGCCTCACAGTCACCTGTTCACAAAGGATTATCAGGATATTATAAACGACCCTGAAGTCAGCGTTGTGGCAGAAGTAATGGGCGGTCTGCATCCGGCTTATGAATATACCAAGCAAGCATTGGAAGCAGGAAAGCATGTCGTTACTTCCAATAAGGAGCTGGTAGCAACTCACGGTGCAGAGCTTTTGCAGCTGGCGCGGGAAAAAAACATCAACTATATGTTTGAAGCCAGCGTTGGCGGAGGGATTCCCATTATCCGTCCCTTGACCTCTTGTCTGGCAGCAAATGATATTTATGAAATTTTAGGGATCTTAAACGGTACCACCAATTATATTCTGACACAAATGATTTCCGAGGGCGACAGTTTTGAAGATGCTTTGAAAAAAGCACAGGAAAACGGCTATGCAGAACGGAATCCCGATGCAGATATTTTAGGGTATGACGCCTGCCGTAAGATTGCGATTTTAGCATCTTTGGCTTGCCATAAAAATGTGGACTGTGATTTGATTCACACCGAGGGTATCACCCGCATCACATTAGAGGATGTGGAATTTGCATCCCGTATGGGCTATGTGATTAAGCTGTTAGGCTGCTTTAAAAAGACGGATGACGGCATTATTGTCAGAGTTTCTCCCATGATGATTCCAAAAGTTCATCCTCTGTCAGGTGTGGAAAGTGTGTTCAACGGTATCTTTGTCAAGGGCGGAGCTGTTGGTGAGCTGATGTTCTACGGCAGAGGTGCAGGAAAGCTTCCTACCGCCAGTGCGGTTGTTGCCGATATGATTGACAGTGCCCGTAACATTGATCGGAACAAGCCCTTAATCTGGAATAAGACAGATGAAAATTTTGTTCTGGATTACAAAGAGGATACTTTGGCATATTATGTTCGTGTAAAGGGAAATGAAACTGTGAAGGAAAATATTTTTTCCCTGTTCGGAAATACAGAAGTTATTTCCAAGGGTGAAAACACAGCCTTCATGACCCCCGTCGGGAAAGACGGTGTGCTTTCTAACACCATTTCGGAGTTGGAAGGAAAAGGAATTGAAGTTCTTTCCACTATCCGTGTATTGAAGGAAGATTAAAAGGAGGATACGATTGTGAGTCTTATCGTAAAAAAATTTGGCGGCAGTTCGGTGGCGGATGCAGAAAAGCTCAAAAATGTAGCGAACCGAATTGTGGAATCCTATGATAAAGGAGACCAGGTAATCGTTGTAGTATCCGCCCAAGGGGATACTACAGACGATTTAATCGAAAAAGCAAAAGAGGTAAATCCAAAACCCTCAAAAAGAGAAATGGATATGCTCCTTTCTACAGGAGAACAAATCACCATTTCATTGCTTGCAATGACTTTGGAAAACATGGGCTATCCGGTAGTTTCTCTCACCGGCTGGCAGGCAGGGTTTCTGACAAACTCTGATTACAGCAATGCCAGAATTAAAACCATTAATAAAGAAAGAATCAATGCCGAGCTGGATAAGAACAACATTGTCATTGTAGCAGGCTTTCAGGGATTGAACAAGTACGACGACATTACAACATTGGGTCGCGGAGGCTCTGATACCTCTGCGGTAGCATTAGCAGCTGCTTTTCATGCAGACTTGTGCGAAATTTATACGGATGTCACCGGTGTTTATACAGCAGACCCCAGAATTGTGAAAAATGCGCGTAAGCTGGATGAAATTTCTTATGATGAAATTTTGGAGCTTGCAAGTCTTGGTGCAAATGTACTGCATAATCGTTCTGTGGAAATGGCAAAAAAATATAATGTGAATTTAGAAGTGCTGTCCAGCTTTGAAAAAGTGCCGGGCACTATTGTGAAGGAGGAGAAAAAAGTGGAAAAAATGGTGGTTAGAGGTGTTGCAAGAGATAATAATGTATCCCGTATTGCAATTATCGGTTTGGCAGACGAACCGGGAATTGCATTCAAAATTTTCTCTATGCTTGCAAAAAAAGGGGTGAATGTAGATATTATCTTGCAAAGCATCGGTCGTAACAATACAAAGGATATTTCCTTCACCGTATCCCGTGACAATTTAGATGCTGCCTTAAAGGTATTGAATGAATCAAAAGAAAGTTTGGGAGCTAGTGATATTACCCATGACGATAATGTATCGAAGGTGTCTATTGTAGGCTCCGGTATGGTGAACAATCCCGGTGTTGCCGCTAAGATGTTTGAAGCACTGTATGATGCGAATATTAACATTCAGATGATTTCCACCTCTGAAATCAAAGTTTCTGTCCTGGTGGAAGAACGCCTGGCTGAAAAGGCTGTTATCGCAATTCACGATAAGTTTAATATCTAATGGAAAAAAACCGACCGAAATAAATTTCGGTCGGTTTTTTTTGCATACCTTTTCCAAATTCCGTCAATACTTTATTTGAAAACAAAAAGACGGCACGGAAGGGACGGTAATCAATGATCAATAAGGTTGAAATTTGCGGTGTAAACACGGCGAAGCTGCCTGTATTGACAAATGAGGAAAAGGACGAGCTGTTTGCCCGAATCCAAAAGGGAGATAAGCTTGCCCGCGAAGAATTTATTCAGGGAAATTTAAGATTGGTGCTAAGCGTGATTAAACGGTTTCATAACAGGGGAGAAAGCGCTGATGACCTGTTTCAGATTGGTTGCATCGGCTTAATTAAATCCATTGACAATTTTGATGTAACCCAAAATGTAAAATTTTCCACTTACGCCGTCCCCATGATTATCGGAGAAATCCGCCGATATCTCAGGGACAACAACGCCATTCGGGTCAGTCGATCTCTCAGAGACACAGCATACAAAGCACTCCAGACAAAGGAAAAACTGACTCTCTTGCTTTCGAGAGATCCTACCATTGAAGAAATTGCAAAGGAAATGGGAATAGAAAAGGAAGATGTGGTGTTTGCGCTTGATGCCATTCAAGATCCTGTTTCCCTGTTTGAACCTGTCTATCACGACGGCGGAGATACCATGTTTGTTATGGATCAGGTCAGTGACGAAAAAAACAGAGACGAAAACTGGATTGAAGAAATTGCACTTCGCGAGGCAATGCGTCATCTCAACCCACGGGAAAAACACATTCTTACTTTGCGATTTTTTGAAGGGAAAACCCAGATGGAGGTGGCAGATTCCATCGGCATAAGTCAGGCACAGGTCAGTCGATTGGAAAAAGCCGCCATTCAGCACATGAAAAAGTTAATGTAAAAAATCGAAAAAAAGTATTGACAAATCACCGCCTGTCTGCTATAATATATAAATGTGTTAAGGAAATATGCGGATATGGCGGA
>JAZURC010000084.1:0-2875 GCA_045606005.1 Clostridia bacterium | reverse complement strand
GATGTTGCGGCAAAAATTCAAAGTAATATTAGTGAGATTATTCGATGAGTACAGTATTGGAACGAAGAAGGGGTGTGCTGACGGAGGTGTCCGTCCCGAAAGCTGAGCTTGCCCTTCGCCTTGGCACAAAGGAAATCACGGAAGAAACAAAAGTATGTATAAAACAGCTCCAAACCGTATCAGACTGTCGGTATTGCTATGTACGGGTGCCGATTACCTTTCTTTCTTCTAAATCCTTTATGCTTGGGGATTTTACGGTAACAAGTCAGGCTTTGGAAAACTATTTAAAAGAATGCAAGGAATGTTTTCTTCTTGCTGCAACCATTGGGCCCGGTGTGGACAGGCTGATTGCCCGTTTGGGAGTCACCTCTCCTGCACGGCAGTTTATAACAGACGGAGCGGCTTCGGCTTTGATTGAAGGGGTGTGTGATCAGGTTTGTGAAATGCTTTCAAAGGAGAATGAGTGCCGACCCAGATTCAGCCCCGGCTTTGGAGATTTTTTACTGGATTGTCAGCCTGACCTTTTGCGGTTGACAGATGCGACAAAGCAAATCGGTCTTACTGTAACCGATGCTTTGTTTTTAACACCTTCCAAATCGGTCACGGCAGTCATTGGAATAAAACAGGGCACTGGAAAGGAAAGAAATGCATGAATATCAGGGAAGTAATCAAACAGTCCAGAATCTATTTTGACGGCGGAATGGGAACCATGCTTCAGGCTTCAGGCCTTGGCCCTGGAGAAAATTCTGCAGAATGGAATCTGACCCATCCGGAGGAGGTAACGGCAGTGCACCGCGCTTACTTAAAAGCGGGCTGTAATGTGATTTGTGCCAACACCTTTGGAATCAATCCTTTGCATGATGACAGATATGAAACGCTGATAAAGGCAGGGATTGCCTGTGCAAAAGAGGCAGCGGCAGAATTTCCGGATTCCTTTGTGGCGTATGACATGGGTCCCAGCGGAAAAATGCTGGAGCCTTTGGGAGATTTGTCCTTTGATCTGGCGGTGGAAAGTTTTTGCAAGCTGGCAAAAGCGGCAAAGCAGGCAGGAGCCGATTTGATTTTTATTGAAACCATGAACGATTGTTACGAAACAAAGGCGGCTGTGGTGGGGGCAAAAGAGGGATGTGATTTGCCTATTTTTGTATCCAATGTATATGACGGATCAGGAAAGTTGATGACAGGAGCCGATCCTTCTGCCATGGCGGCAATGCTGGAAGGGTTGGGTGTGGATGCTTATGGCATGAACTGCTCTTTGGGACCCCGTCAAATGATTCCCGTGGTACAGGAATTGACTTCGGTTTCTTCTCTGCCTGTGATTGTTGTTCCCAACGCTGGGCTTCCCAGAGTGGAACAGGGAAAAACAGTTTATGATATTTCTCCCCAAGAGTTTGCGAAACTCATGGCGGAGATTGCCAATATGGGGAGTGTGCTGTTGGGCGGTTGCTGCGGAACAACTCCCGAGCATATCAGATTAACGGTGGAAGCGACCAAAAACATTCCCTATTCTTATCCTGAAAAGAAACAAGCAACGGTAGTTTCTTCTTATACCCATAGTGTGGAAATCGGAAAAGAACCCATTTTAATAGGGGAGCGAATCAATCCCACGGGAAAACCAAAATTAAAAGAAGCATTAAAACTGGGGAATATAAATTATATTTTAAATGAAGGAATCCGTCAAAGCGAACAGGGGGTTCATATTCTGGATGTAAATGTGGGACTTCCTGAAATCAATGAAGGGGATATGATGGAGCGATGCGTCACTCAGATTCAGGCGGTGTCTGATTTGCCCTTACAGATTGATACGGGCGACCCTGTTGCATTGGAACGAGGAGCACGGTATTATAACGGAAAGCCCTTGATTAACTCGGTAAACGGAAAACAATCCAGTATGGATACGGTTTTTCCTGTTGTGAAAAAGTACGGCGGAGCCGTGATAGCACTTACCATGGATGAATCGGGAATTCCCGATACGGCACAGGGCAGATTTGAAATTGCAAAAAAAATTGTAGATGGTGCAAGCAAGTGGGGAATTGATCGAAGGGATATTATTGTGGACCCGCTGGCGCTTACGATCTCTTCCAATCCTGATGGTGCAAGAGTCACCCTGGAATCGGTGAAATTAATCAGAGAAGGGCTTGGCGTTGCCACGAGTCTTGGAGTGTCCAACATTTCCTTTGGATTGCCCGAGCGGGAAACAGTGAATACCGCCTTTTTCGTCATGGCATTGGAGCAGGGGTTAAGCTGTGCCATTATGAATCCGTTTTCAGAAGGGATGATGGGGGCGTATTATGCCTTTCGTGCCTTGCGGGAAATGGATTTTGGATGTACAGACTATATTGCCTCCCGTATTAAGGCGGAAACGGCAACGGACACGGCAAATAATTTAGAAGGTTCTGTTTTAAAGGGCTTATCCAAGCAGGCGCGAGAACAGGCGAAAGAACTGTTGCAAACCGAACAGCCTCTTGCTATTATCAATGAGCAGATTATTCCCGCTCTTAACAAAATCGGTGAAGCCTTTGAGCAGAAAAAGGCATTTTTGCCACAGCTTCTTATGAGTGCGGAAGCTGCATCCGCTGCTTTTGAAGTGATAAAGGAAGCAATGCCCAAAAACGAAGCCGACCAAAGCCGTCAGGTGATTTTAGCAACGGTGCAGGGAGATATTCACGATATTGGCAAAAATATAGTTAAGGTTTTATTGGAAAGCTTTGGGTTTTATGTCATTGATTTAGGACGGGATGTTCCGCCTGAAACAGTTTTGGAAGCTGTGAAAAAATCCGGTTGCCGTCTGGTGGGGTTGAGCGCGTTGATGACCACAACGGTGCCTTCCATGGAACAAACCATTCGATTATTAAAGGAACAGATTCCTAATATT
>JAZURC010000083.1:0-3694 GCA_045606005.1 Clostridia bacterium | reverse complement strand
TTCAAGACCAGCTCCTTAAACCACTCGGACACCTCTCCACGCCGAGTACCTACCTAGTATACCATATTGTTTCGAATCTGTCAATAGTTTTTTAAGTAAAATTATAATATAATAGAAAATTTTATGTTTTTCTTGTCATTTCTCAAAAGAATTGCTATAATTGTAATAATATAATTTTATTTATGAGAAAGGAGTAATCGCAATATGACGGATGAAAAGATTATTATGGAAGGCATTACCTTTGATGATGTGCTGTTGGTTCCCCAACGTTCTGAGGTTCTGCCCAAGGAAATTGACCTTTCCACTTATCTGACGAAAAAAATTAAATTGAACATTCCCCTCATGAGCGCTGCTATGGATACGGTAACGGAAGCCAAGTTTGCCATTGCCATTGCCAGAGAAGGGGGCATTGGAATAATTCATAAAAATATGTCCATTGAAGAACAAGCAACAGAGGTAGATAAGGTAAAGCGTTCGGAAAATGGCGTCATTGTGAACCCCTTTTATCTTCACCCTGACAATACTTTGGCAGAAGCAGATGCATTAATGGGTAAATTCAAAATCTCAGGTGTTCCCATTACCGATGAGTCCGGTAAATTGGTGGGAATTTTGACCAACCGTGATTTGCGGTTTGAAAAGGATTTTTCCAAAAAAATCAAAGAAGCAATGACCAGCGATAATCTGATTACTGCACCTGTTGGAACAACACTGGAGCAGGCAGAGCAAATTCTGCAGGGACATAAAGTAGAAAAGCTTCCCATTGTTGACAAAGAAGGATATTTAAAAGGTTTGATTACGATTAAGGATATTGAAAAAGCGGTACGGTATCCCAATTCAGCAAGAGATGCTTCCGGCCGTTTGCTGGTAGGGGCTGCAATTGGAGACACCCCTGATGTATATGACCGCGTGGATGCTTTGATGAATGCAGGAGTTGATGTTGTTGTATTTGACTCGGCTCACGGTCATTCTGTTCGTATCGTAAATGCGGTTGCAAAGCTGAAGCAAACCTATCCTGAGCTTCAGGTCATTGTTGGAAACATTGCAACAGGTGACGCAGCAAAAGATTTGATTAAAGCAGGTGCCGATGCGGTGAAAGTTGGTATGGGACCCGGCTCAATCTGTACCACCCGTGTGGTAGCAGGTATCGGTGTTCCTCAGATTACTGCAATCCGTGAGGTTGCCAAGGTAGCCCAAAAGTATGGAATTCCCGTGATAGCTGACGGGGGTATCAAGTTCTCCGGTGATTTGCCCAAGGCGATTGCTGCAGGGGCCGATGTGATTATGATCGGAAGCCTGTTTGCAGGTTGCGAAGAAAGTCCGGGGGAAATTGAAGTCTATCAGGGCAGAAACTATAAGGTATATCGGGGTATGGGTTCTCTGGCTGCCATGGCTGACGGAAGTAAAGACCGCTATTTCCAGACAGGAGCAAAGAAACTGGTACCCGAAGGGGTAGAAGGCCGTGTTCCTTACAAAGGACCTCTTGCGGATACTGTATATCAGTTGTTGGGTGGCTTGCGTTCCGGTATGGGATATTGCGGAACCAAGGACATTCCTACATTGAAAAAGGAAGGGAAGTTTGTTCGTATCAGTAATAACAGTTTGCGTGAAAATCATCCTCACGACATTCAGATTACCAAGGAAGCTCCCAACTATTCCTTCTCTCAATAAAAACAAAACAGAACCGACGCAGGCGAATGTTGTGTCGGTTCTTTCTTTGCACATAAGGAGTCATGTTATGAATTATAATAAAACCATTGCTGTCAGCATGGTGGGATATGTTGTGCAGGCGATTGTCAATAATTTTTCTCCGTTGTTGTTTTTGCTATTTCGCAGAAATTGGGGATTGTCTGTTGAACAAATTGCTTTTATTGCAACCTTTAATTTCGCTATTCAATTACTGGTGGATTTTTTGTCCTCGAAATTTGCAAGTAAAATCGGCTATCGTGCCTGTGTCGTATTTGCTCATGCAAGCGGGGCGATGGGACTGGCAGGATTAGCAATATTCCCTTCCATATTTTCAAGTGAATTCTACGGGTTATTGCTTTCGGTTTTCTTTTATGCCATCGGAGGGGGATTGATCGAAGTGTTGGTCAGCCCTATTGTTGAGGCATGCCCTACCAAGAAAAAGGAAGCTACCATGAGTCTGCTTCATTCCTTTTATTGTTGGGGACAGGTGGGGGTTGTGGCATTATCCACCCTCTTTTTTACCCTGTTTGGTATTGAGCAATGGAGGATAATGGCGTTTCTTCTTGCCCTGATTCCTGCTGTAAATGGGGTTTTGTTTTGTTTTGTCCCAATCCGCACGTTGGAGGATAATACCAATCCCATGCCTTTAAAGAAATTGTTTTGTATGCCTGTTTACTGGCTCTTGTTACTGTTGATGCTTTGTTCGGGAGCAAGCGAGCTTACTGTATCTCAATGGGCGTCGGCTTTGGTAGAGGATGCTTTGGGGGTCAGCAAAACCGTAGGAGATTTGGCAGGCCCCATGTCCTTTGCCGTTATGATGGGGATTTCCCGTGTGCTGTATGCAAAGCTGAGCGACAAAATTCCACTTTCGAAAATGATTTTCATTTCCGGTGTTTTATGCGTAATCAGTTATCTGATGATTGGACTTGCGCCTGTTGCGATAGTGGGGTTGGTCGGTTTTGCATTATGCGGTTTTTCTGTTGGAATTATGTGGCCCGGAACTTATAGTCTTGCGGCAAAAAATCTGCCAAGCGGCGGAACGGGGATGTTTGCCTATCTTGCCTTGGCGGGGGATATAGGCTGTACCGTCGGACCGGGTTTGTTGGGTGCAGTTTCACATACATTCGGGGACCAATTTCAGCTTGGAATTCTGGCAACGACCGTGTTTCCTGTGATGCTTGTACTGGGAATTTTACAATTAGTCCGAAAAAATCAAAAAAAGTCTTGACAAAATGAAGAAAAACGGGTATAATAATAGAGGTGTAAAGGAGAAACCCTTTACAGACAAAACAGAGGAGGGGTAACAAAGATGCAGAAAAATGCTGAAATCGGCTTGCTTCTTGATTGTTATCAAAATCTGATTACGCCCCGTCAGGCAGATGTGCTTGCCCTGTATTATGAAGAAGATTTATCTTTGACAGAAATTACTGAACATTATACCATTACCCGTCAGGCGGTGCTTGATTTAATCCGTCGTGGGGAGAAACAGTTATATTATTATGAAGAACGGTTGGGACTTTTGAAAAAGAAAACCCGCAATCGGGAATTGTTGGAACAGCTGAGGAAAAAGACGGAGTCCATCGCAAAAAATTGTGCTGACGACATTCTTTCTTTGGCAAAACAAATGGAGTGATAGAGAAATGGCATTTGAAAATTTAGCAGATAAGCTTTCTCAGACCTTCGCCAAATTACGGGGGAAAGGAAAGCTTACCGAAAGCGATATTAAGGTTGCCATGAGGGAAGTGAAGCTTGCCCTTTTGGAGGCGGATGTCAGCTTCAAAATTGTAAAAGAGTTTATATCAAATGTTTCGGAACGTGCTGTCGGTGCGGAAGTGTTGGAGAGTCTGACACCGGGTCAGCATGTGATTAAAATTGTGAACGAGGAATTGACGGCGTTAATGGGCGGAGAAGCGGAAAAACTGACCTTTTTGACGGAAACGGAAAAGTAAAAAACAAAGGTTGTTCTTTGCGTCTGAGCCTCAGGGAAGCTGTTGTTTTTGAAAAAACT
>JAZURC010000082.1:0-7124 GCA_045606005.1 Clostridia bacterium | reverse complement strand
TGGAATCGGGCAAAAAAGCATAGATACCTTGGAGGAAGTTGCCTTAAGTCGCGGAATCAGTATGTTTGAGGCGGCAGGCTGTGCCAATGAAATTCCGGAATTATCCCGTGGGGCGGTTAAGCTTGTGATGTTCCATGATTTGATATATGGCTTTTTCAAATATCGGGAGGAAATGGTTACTCTGCTGGATGCTATTTTACGGGAAAGCGGTTATGTAGACGAGCTTTTGAGGGAGGATACTCCGGAGGCACGGTCGAGAATAGAAAATATCAAGGAATTGACCGGTGCCATTAATGAATATATGGAGCAGGCAGAGGAGCCTACATTGGCAGGGTATTTAGAGCAGGTGTCTTTAGTCAGCGATATTGATAATTATGACCAGTCGGAGGACGCGGTGGTGTTGATGACATTACACAGTGTGAAGGGGTTGGAATTTCCCAACGTCTTTTTATGCGGAATGGAGGAAGGAGTGTTCCCCGGTTACCGTTCCATTACCGAGGAGGACGAACTGGAGGAGGAACGGCGGCTTTGTTATGTGGGAATTACCCGTGCCAAGAAACGCCTCTTTATGACTCATGCTTTTTCCAGAACCTTGTTCGGAAGCACCTCTTATAACAAAATTTCACGATTTTTAAATGAAATTCCCGATGAACTGCTCAACCACCCTCAACAAGAGCCTGTTATGCAGAAAAATCCGGAAAAACCGAAAATCAGTCAGGAAATGCTGTTTCACAGCGGTAATTTCGGCGGGTTCGGAAAGCCTAATAAGCAGATAAAGCAAGATTACAAAAAAGGGGATAGGGTACAACACAAAAAGTTTGGTACGGGAATGATTTTAGATGTCACACCAAAAGGGGATGATTTGCAGTTAGAGATTGCATTTGAATCCTGCGGAACAAAGACGCTGATGTCCTCTTTTGCCCCATTAACCATTTTGTCATAATGGAGAGTGAAAACAATGAGTAAAAAATTAAAAGATGAACAGATAGACCGCTTGTTTGAAGGGATGCTTACATTACAATCCGTGGAAGAATGCTACCGTTTTTTCGAGGACCTGTGCACCATATCCGAAATCAAGGCAATGGCACAGCGGTTTCAGGTGGCGGTCATGCTGGATGAACAGCGGGTCTATACAGATATTGAACAGGAAACAGGGGCAAGCTCTGCTACAATCAGCCGTGTCAATAAGTGCCTTTTGTACGGAGAGGACGGATATCGTTTGGTGTTAGAACGGTTAAAGGAAGAAAACAATGAGTAGTTATGAAAGCTTTGCGGCTCTTTATGACCGTCTGATGACGGATGTGGATTATGACGGCTGGTGCAATTATCTGGAGGATTCCTTTGCACGGATGAAGGTTCAGCCTAAGCTTATATTGGAGTTGGGATGCGGAACGGGAAATCTGACCCTTCGTTTGGCAAAACGGGGATATTCCATGATTGGATTGGACAATTCCTCCGATATGCTGTCTGTTGCAACAGAAAAATCTCAGGGGTTAGATATTTTGTATATATTGCAGGATATGACAGAATTTGAACTGTACGGTACGGTGGATGCGGTGGTTTGTTCTCTGGATTGCCTGAATTATCTGACGGAGGAAGGTGCATTGGAGCAATGCTTTTCCTTGGTTTCCTTATATTTAAATCCCGAGGGTGTATTTTTATTTGATTTAAACACACAATATAAAATGGAACACCTGTTAGCTCCCGAAACCTTTTTGTATGACGATGGTGAGATCTTTTATACCTGGCAAAGCATCTGGGATGAGGAATATGGAGAATGTGAATATGATTTGACCTTTTTTGTGAAAGAGGGAGAGGCATATCGTAAATTTGAAGAAACCCATCTGCAAAAAGCATACTCCGTTTCGGAAGTGGAAGAGGCATTAAACCGGGCAGGTTTGAGCTTAGAGGGAATGGGAGACGGATTTGACCTGAAACCTGTTTCTGAAAAAACAGAAAGAATCTTTTTTGCTGCTAGAAAAGCATCACTATAATTTGCAAAAAAAAAGAAGGTTTTGTCGAACGGTTTTGGGAAATTTTAATAAAAAAGATTGACAAGTCCTTCTTTTTATGATAAAATATATTATGTAGCATGTGCATTTATGCTACGATAAAAGCTTTAGGAGGAATTTTTAAATGCAAACTGGTAAAGTAAAATGGTTTAACGCGGAGAAGGGTTATGGCTTCATCGAAAGCGAAGACGGTACTGATGTATTCGTTCATTTTTCCGCAATTAACGCCGAAGGTTACAAAACCTTAGACGAAGGCATGACTGTTGAGTTTGAAGTTGTTGAAGGAGCAAAAGGTCCTCAGGCTGCTAACGTTACAAAAGCGTAAGTTCAGCCTCTACTTATAAATGAATTTAACAAGTGCAGTAGAAAGCCTCATATCTGATATGAGGCTTTTTTACCGCCGGAGGAATGAATATGGATGCAGTATTAAAAACAATAGCCAATAAACAAATCCGTGCCTATGCCGCAGTGACTACGGATTTGGTGAATGAGGCGGTCAAGCTTCATCAGACTATGCCTGTGGGGACAGCGGCGCTGGGTCGGGCTCTTACAGCCGTTTCCATGATGGGAGCAATGCTCAAAGAACAGGGTGAAACCGTTTCTGTTCAATTTAAGGGCGGCGGTCCTTTGGGAACGGTGTTTGCCCTGAGTGAGTTTGGCTCCAAGGTAAGAGGGTATGTGGACAATCCTTATGTTGACCTTCCCCTAAACCACAGAGGAAAGCTGGATGTCAGAAATGCAGTCGGGGTGGACGGCACTTTAAGTGTTGTTCGTCAGATTGTGGGGGGTGACCCTTATGTGGGTCAGGTGCCCCTTGTGAGCGGTGAAATTGCTGATGATTTAACTGTATATTATGCTAAGAGTGAGCAGATTCCCACAGCCGTAGGTTTGGGAGTTTTAGTGGATGTAGACTATACCGTAAAAGCGGCAGGGGGGTTTATCATCTCCCTTTTGCCCAATGCTGAGGAAGAAACCATTCAGTTGGTGGAAAAAGGATTGCTTCGGGTAAAATCCGTGACCGATTTGATTGTAAACGGAGCGGATGCCAAAGGAATCTTAACTGCAGTGTTGGGAGAGGATGTACAGCTTGAGGAAATGGACACGGTGGTTCCTTCCTATTGTTGTCACTGTTCTATGGAGAAAATGGAACGAGGCTTGTTAAGTTTGGGACGAGAGGAACTGGAAAAGTTAGCTGAAAAGGAAGAGGATGCGGAACTGGTTTGCCATTTCTGTAATCATAAATATTATGTTTCGCAAAAACGGTTGCTTGAATTGTCAAAGAAAGCCAAAGCATAAAAAATGAGCAAACGCTGAAAAATAAGAAACCGTCAGGAAAATCAAATATTTTCCTGACGGTTTTTTCTTGCCATTCACATTTTAGATTTATTTTTGTTTGACCGAGTTTGTCAGCCCCCATTGTGTTTACTGTGACATAATTGTTTCAAAAACAGAATATCGTAAATCAACACACATACTGTCAATGAGCTCCTGATTTTTGGTCACTTCTGCCTTGTCCATCACCGAGTGCATAAATGCAAAAGCATAAGTTTCTCTGAATTCGTTGATGTCATTTATGGGTTCTAAGGGCATTCTCTTGATAATGTGGTAGCCGTAGTCGGTTTCTACCAATTCGCTGACCTGACCTACCTCTAAAGCATAAGCTGCTTTTTCAAACTGTTCTACCATTTCTCCGTGGGAGAAGGTGTATCCGTCAGGGAAGTCAGCAAGCCCGGGATCTTCGGAATATTCCTTCATCAGCTTGTCAAAATCCTCACCTTTTTTGATACGGGAAAGAAGTTCCTCTGCCTGCTTTTTCACCGTTTCCTTGTCTTTCTCTTCCGTAATCAGCAAAATGTGCTTTGCAGTTACAAATTCAGATTGGTAAAAGGCTTTTATTTCATCCTCGGTTGCATTTTTTGACACATAGTCAAAGACCAGGTTTCCGCTGGCAACGGAGCGGGCGAGAAAATCAAATTCCGATTCTGTGACACCCATGAATAAAAAGGTTTTCTTGAGAGTGTTATATTCTTCTGCGCTTCCCACATTAATGGCATTCTGCACATCCGCATCTGTAACGGCAATTCCTGCCTCTTCCACAAATTTGTTAAAGCTGAAGTTGGATAATAATTGATTTTCCGGATACTCACTGGATACCAAAAGAAAATTATAAAGTCCTTCTGTGATTTCTGCACCATTTACGGTCATGACAACTGGATTGTGGCTTTTGATGATTACGGTGTTGGTATTGTTATCCCAGTCAACTTGGGAGTGGAAACCTTCTGCAATGTAGCGAACGGGCACTAAAGTACGGTCGTTGATAGTAAAGGGAGCGACATCCAATGTTACTTCCTTTTTTTCATAATCACTGAGTATGGTTGCTGTTGGGTTTTCTAAAGTCAGATGTTGAAGAACCCCTCTTCTGCCGATTGTAACACTTTGAGTTTCTTCGTCCCATTTTACGAAAGCCCCCAACGCCTCTCCGACTGCACGAAGAGGGATGAACACCCTGTCCTCCTTCATAACAGGAGCCACATCAAAAGCAACAGGTTTTCCGTCTACCAAAACGGTAATGTCATCTTCCGCTCCTGCAGGAAATGCAAACAGGGAACAAATCAGGGTTACAATCAGTAATAAAGCTATCTTTTTCATTGGAATCCCATCCTTTCTTTTTGTTACTTCTATCATACCTTATTTTTTTAAAAAAGTCAATGAAATTGCATAATTTATAAACAGGTTTTTTTGATAGTATAACGTTTCAAAATACAACTGATAGTTGAATTTTAAATTCGTGTAATAAAAATTGTTTGCAAAATCAACTGTGGTGTGATACAATGAAAATAAAGTTATCATTCAACTAAAAAAGCGAAAGAGGTGACGAAATGTTTGATTATGAAATTCTTGCTTATAACATAAAAAAATTCAGAAAAATGAGAGGACTGACGCAGACGAAGCTTGCTGAGAAACTCTATATGACAGCTCAGAATGTTTCAAAATGGGAGCTTGGAATTTCTGTTCCGGATGTGGAAAAGCTTTGCAAAATAGCGGAAATTTTTGAAATTTCCACTGACCGTTTGCTTGGTCTTTCCGATGAAAGTGACAAAAAAGTGATGCTTGCAATCGACGGCGGAGGGACAAAAACGGAATTTGTCCTGTTTACGGAAAAAGCAGAAATCCTAAGCAGACTGGTGCTTGGAGGCAGTAATCCCAATTCGTTTGGAATGGACACAACGCTGGCAATCCTTTCAAAGGGCATTGACAGTATGCTTGAAAAAAATATGAACATCAGTGCCATCTATGCCGGTGTGGCGGGCATGGCGTCGGGTGATAACAAAAAAACAACCCTCAGTTTCCTGAAAAACCGCTACAGAACAATGAAAATAGAGGTGCAGACTGATATTTTAAATGTAATTTACAGTGAAGGAGAAAATGACAGCTGTATTGCGGCAATTTGCGGTACCGGTTCGATTGTGTATGCAAAATGCGGAGAAACACTGAATCGTATGGGCGGCTGGGGATATTTGCTGGACGAAGCCGGCAGCGGATTCGATATTGGACGTGACGTGCTCCGCGCCGCTTTAGAACAAAATGACGGCATCAAGAAAAAAACCTTACTGTTTGATTTGGTAGAAAAACGACTTGGCGGAAATGTATGGAACAAGATAGATGTTATTTATTCTTCGGGCATTGATTTTATTGCTTCCTTTGCCAAACTTGCCTTTGAAGCCTACGGGCAGGGGGATGAGAATGCCATAAAAATTATTGATAAAAACTCAGAAAGACTTGCATTTCTGATCACCCAGGCAGCAAAGCAGTATCGATGCAGAAAAAAGGTGATTATTTCCGGTGGACTTGCATGCGGAAGTCCTGTTTTTCAAAAAGCTTTACTTAAAAAAATCAGAAAAGAGTTTGAGGTTGTGTTTGCAACCGAGCCTCAGATATGCGGAGCTGCTGCAGGATGCCGGCGTATGCTTGTAAAAAGTGATAAAGAATTTTTAAACTTATTCAAAGAAAATTATAAAAAATTTCGGGAGGTTACCAATGCTTAAAACAGAAATGAGAAATGAAAAAACCACACATATTGATAAAATGAGTGTATCTGAAATGGTTTCAGTGATGTGTGAAGAAAATTACAATGCTGTAAGGGCAGTTGAAAATGCAGCGGAAAGTATTGTACCGGTGACGGAAGCGATTATCAATTCCTTTCAAAACGGAGGGCGGTTGTTCTTTATAGGCGCAGGGACATCGGGAAGATTGGGTGTTCTTGATGCGGCAGAATGTCCCCCGACATTCGGAGTGGATTACACCATGGTCAACGGAATCATGGCAGGCGGAGACGGCTGCATGAGAAAGGCTGCCGAGGGGGCAGAAGATAATGAAGAAAACGGTATGGCAGATATTGAACAAAACGGTGTCAAGAGCGGCGATGTTGTTGTAGGCATCTCTGTTGCCGGCGGTGCAGCTTATGTGGAAGGAGCAATGAAAAAGGCACATAATCTTGGTGCGGTAACCGTTGCTCTTACCTGTAACAAGGATACTAAAATTGAAGCAGTGAGCGATTTTACAATTATTACGGAAACAGGAGCAGAGGTAATTACCGGTTCTACAAGGCTGAAAGCAGGAACTGCTCACAAAATGGTGTTAAATATCCTTACCACCTGTTCTATGGTTCGCATGGGTTATGTGTACGAAAATATGATGATCAATCTGAGACCGTCCAACAAAAAGCTGACAGAACGAATGGTTCGCATTGTAACCGAAATTTGCGGCTGTGATGGGGAGAAGGCAAGAACTTTGCTTGAAGAAAATGACTGGAGTATCAGAAAAGTAGTGGAGAATTATGAAAACCATTGATTTATTCTAAGACATGGTTTGGTTTTCTGTTTTACCTTATGGTGAGAGCAGACACTGAGAAACGAAGTGTATATTTTGTCAAAACGAATCGCAGACAGTACGAGAGTACGGCAAGTGTTCGTTTTGACAAAAAACAAGCAACCGTCAGGAAAATCAAATGTTTTCCTGACGGTTTTTCTTGTGCAACGAAAACCACGGGCTATGCCTGTGGTTCTAAAAAGCTTATAGCTATGAGTAGAAAGAAGAAACCTCCTATGATAT
>JAZURC010000081.1:0-7321 GCA_045606005.1 Clostridia bacterium | reverse complement strand
GATTACCGCCTTTGCCGTGGTCATCGAGCCTTATCTTACTGATGTTATGATTTCGCAGGTTTCTATGGTTGGTTCTGTTTTGATTTTAGGAATCGGAATCAATCTGGTGTTTGGAAAAACGGTAAAAATCGGAAATTTTCTGCCTGCATTGCTGATTCCTGTGATTTATCAACTCGTAGTAGGAATTTTTTAAAAAAATTTAAAAAATTTAAAAAAACTCTTGTTTTTTTCAAAAAACTATGATATAATAGTACGGAATTACGGATAGTCCTCTGCCGTTTATTATGATTACGGTACGAATGTCTATGGAGAGAGGAGGAAACCAGATGGATATTTTGAAGGCAATTACCGAGGAACAGATCAGAACTGATTTACCTGAACTGTTGATTGGTGATACCGTAAAAATTTATCTGAAGGTCAAAGAAGGAAACCGCGAAAGAATCCAGATGTTCGAAGGAACTATCATTGCGAAGAAACACGGCGGTATTCAGGAGACCTTTACGGTCAGACGTGTATCTTACGGTGTTGGTGTGGAAAGAACTTTCCCTGTTAATTCACCGAATATCGACAAGATTGAAGTATCACGTAAGGGTAAGGTAAGACGTGCAAAGCTGTATTACCTGAGAGACCGTGTAGGAAAGGCTGCCAAGGTAAAAGAAAAGATCTAAAGACGAAGGGGAGGCTAAATAAAGCGTCCCCTTTTCTTTGCTTTTCAGGAATTTGAATGGAGAGAATATCATGATGATAGATGAAAATAATATTTTTGAGCCGGAAGAAAAGTTGGAATCTACAGATGAGAAGATAGAATTTGATGTTAACGAAGAAACTCCTGCGGAGGTTATGGCAACAGGATTTGCAGCAGCACACCCGATTTTAAAAGAAGTGATTGATTGGATTTCGGTTATCGTCATTGCTCTTTTGATTACTTTTGTCATTCGTACCTTTGTATTCACCATGGTAGTGGTGGAAGGACCTTCTATGGAAAACACGTTAACAACAGGGGACCGTCTTGCAGTTGTCCGCCTTGGATATAAGCCTGCAAAGGGGGATATTATCGTGTTTTATCCCAACGGAAATAAAGAACGCCCCTATATTAAACGAGTGATTGCTACAGAAGGGCAGACCGTCGATATCCGTGATACTCAGGTGTTTGTGGACGGGGAATTGATTACAGAGCCATATTTAGGCTCTCCTACAACGGAAAGTGGTAATCAGACTTATCCTATTACTATTCCCAAAGGATATCTGTTTGCTATGGGGGACAATCGTCAGCATAGTCTTGATTGCAGAAATACTTCTGTAGGCTTGGTAGATTATGACGATGTCGTAGGAAAAGCATGGGTTCGGCTGTTTCCCTTTGATAACCGGTTTGGTGGATTATACTAAAAAGCGAGGTGAGGAAAATGGATGTTCAATGGTTCCCCGGTCACATGACCAAGACGAGCCGGGAAATAATTGCAGATTTAAAGCTGGTTGATTTGATTGTAGAATTGATTGATGCCAGAATTCCTTTTTCCTCCCGAAATCCCGAGCTTGATCATTTAACCAAAGGAAAACCCCGTTTGCTTGTTATCACAAAAACTGATTTGGCGGACAGTACGGTTACCGCCCAATGGGAAGCATATTACAGGGAACAGGGCTTTATTTGCGTGACCGCAAATGCCATGAGCGGTCAGGGGATTAATCAGGTGTTTGGTGCGGCAGAACAGGTTTTGGCTGAGAAAATTCAGCGTGACCGTGAAAAGGGAATGGTCAATCGAAAAATCAGAATGATGGTGGTGGGGGTTCCTAATGTGGGGAAATCCTCACTGATTAATCGTCTGTCCGGTCGGAGCAGTACCAAAACGGGGGATCGTCCCGGTGTGACTCGTGGAAAGCAGTGGATTCGTTTGAAAAACGGGTTTGAGCTTTTGGATACACCCGGAATTTTATGGCTGAAATTTGAAAACAGGCAAGTAGGACTGCATCTTGCTTTTACAGGTGCCATTAAGGACGATGTGATGGACATGGAAGAACTGGCTTGTTGCCTGATAGGAGCTTTAAGAAAGCATTATGCTGATCAGCTTTGTGATCGGTATAAGCTGGAGCAACTGGAATCAATGGATTATGAAGTGCTGGAGCAGATTTCCAAAAGCCGCGGCTTTTTAGTTCGGGGCGGAGAGGCGGATACAAGACGGGGTGCTTTCGTGTTGTTGGATGAATTCCGGGGAGCAGTACTTGGAAAAATTTCATTGGAAAGACCGGGGGATATGCTATGATTACTATGGAACAGGAGCTTCACAGCCGTGGGTTCCGCTTTGTTGCAGGTGTAGACGAAGCAGGAAGAGGACCTCTTGCAGGACCCGTGTTTGCGGCGGCTGTGATTATGGAAGAAGACAAGTACCTTTCTGATATTAAAGACTCCAAAAAGCTGTCTGAAAAAAAGAGGGAAGAGCTGTATGAATATATTATTCAAAATGCAGTAAGCTATGCAGTTTGCTCTGTAGATGAAGGAGTCATTGATGAAATTAATATTTTAAATGCTACCTTCCAAGCCATGCTTGGTGCAGTGGAAGGCTTGGATGTAACACCGGATTACGTGCTGATTGACGGTAATCGAAGCAAGGGAATTGCCCTTCCTCACGAATGTGTGGTAAAGGGCGATGCTAAGGTCGCCTGTATTGCGGCGGCATCTATTTTGGCAAAAGTGAGCCGTGACCGGTTTATTTGTGAGTGTGATGAGAAGTATCCCGAATACGGGTTTGCCAAGCATAAAGGATATGGAACAAAGGTACATATTGAAGCAATTAAGACATTGGGCTTATGTCCCATTCACAGAAAAACTTTTTGTACCAAATTTGCGGAGTAAAGAAGATGGATAATAAAAGATTGGGCGGTTTCGGTGAACGTGAGGCCGCCCGTTATTTTAGAAAAAAGGGATACCGTAAAATAACTGCAAATTATACCTGCCGTTACGGAGAGATAGATTTGATTGTTGAAAAATCGGGAGTTTTAGTGTTTGCAGAAGTGAAAACCAGACAAACCAGAAACTATGGAGCACCTTCCGAGGCGGTAGGATACAGAAAACAGAAAAAAATTAAATTGGTGGCACAAGAATTTATGACCACATATAATAAGGATGCAGATATTCGGTTTGATGTGATTGAAGTGATGGCAGAGGCATCTTTGTTTGGGGGATTTCGTGTGAAAGAAATCAATCACATTGAACAGGCTTTTTAATGGGGAGGCATCTATGATTATTGTTGATTCTCACTGTGACACTGCGACAAAACTTGTGGAAGGAGAATCATTGTTTGATTCCAAAGGACATTGGAGCTTGAAACGAGCTTTGAAATACCAAGGCTTTGTTCAGTTTTTTGCCGCTTTTATACCACCCGAGGAACCCAATCCTGAAAATCGGTGCGTGATTCTTTTGGATGCATTGGAAAAAGAAATTGAAAAAAATCCGAATTTAATTTACAAAGCAACCAATTATGAAGAATTACGAAAAGGATTGAAAGAGAATAAGATTGTAGCATTTCTGACGGTGGAGGGTGGTTTTGGCTCGGATCTTTCTATGGTGGAAACCCTGTATGAAAAAGGGGTTCGGTGTATGAGCCTGTGCTGGAACGAGGATACCCCTCTTTGCGGTGGTATTTTTGGAAAGGGTACGGGAGTTACCGAGCTTGGAAGAAAAGCGGTAAAAGAGATGAATCGTCTTGGAATGCTGATTGACGTTTCTCATGCATCCGATGAAAGCTTTTATGAATTGGCAGAATTAACGGAAAAACCTTTGATTGCAACCCATTCCAATTCACGGAGCATTTGTTCTCACAAGAGAAATCTGACGGATGAACAATTTCAAATGATTTGTAAAATGGGCGGTATGGTGGGATTGAATGGTTATCCTCTCTTTTTAAACGAAAAAGGGGAGGCAGATGTAACCGACTTTCTTCGTCACTTGGAGCACTTTCTTGCTCTTGGCGGGAAAGACTGCATTGGTCTGGGAGCAGATTTTGACGGAATTGATTCTTGCATGAAAGATTTTTTTGGGATTCAGGATTATGAATTTTTGTATGAAACCTTATGCCGATTTTATTCGGAAGAACTGGTTGATGCTCTCTTTTGTGAAAATTACATAAGGTTTTTCAAAAACAAATTATGAAATTTTCCATAAAAGAACTTGCAAAATTTTCTGTTTTATATTATAATAACAGTATGATTTATTTTTATGGAGGAATTTGATGATGTTATCAGAAAAAATTCGTACAGTTGCACCGTCTCCTACCCTGGCGATTGACGAAAAAGTGAAGATTATGCGTGCTGAGGGTGTAGATGTCATCGGTTTCGGAGCAGGACAGCCCGATTTTGATACTCCCGATCACATCAAAGCCACTGCAATCAAAGCCATCGAGGACGGTTTTACCAAATATACTCCTGCTTCCGGAACCAAGGAACTGAAGGAAGCAATTTGCAGGAAACTGGCAAGGGATAATTCATTGGAATATACTCCTGCCAATATTGTTGTAAGCAACGGAGCAAAGCAGTCCTTGGTCAATACCTTTACGGCTATTTGTAATCCGGGGGATGAAGTGATTGTTCCTGCGCCCTACTGGGTCAGCTATCCTGAAATGATTAAACTGGCTGACGGTGTGCCGGTGGTGATAACTACTACGGAAGAAAATAATTTTAAATTTACTGTTGAAGATTTGAAAAAAGCGGTGACAGACCGCACTCGTGCCTTGGTATTAAACAGTCCAAGCAATCCTACCGGTATGCTTTATACAAAAGAAGAATTGAAAGCAATCGGTGAATTGGCGGTTGAAAAGGATTTTTATATTGTATCGGATGAAATATACGAAAAGCTGATTTATGACGGAATCGAGCACGTTTCCATTGCTTCTGTCAGTGAAGAAATCAAAGACCGTACCATTATTGTGAACGGACTTTCCAAGAGTCATGCTATGACAGGATGGAGAATCGGTTATACTGCGTCTAACGGAAGTCTTGCAAAAGCAATGGGAAATCTTCAAAGTCATCAGACCTCCAATCCAAACTCCATTGCCCAGAAAGCGGCAGAGGCGGCGTTGGACGGAGAACAGGAATGTGTGGAAATGATGCGGAAAACCTTTGAAGAACGCAGAAATTACATGGTTGACCGTATTAACAGCATTGAAGGTCTGTCCTGTAAAAAGCCTTCGGGTGCATTTTATGTGATGATGAATATCAGTGAATGCTTCGGGAAGGAGTTTTACGGTCATCTGATTCAGAATTCTGATGATTTCTGTGAAACACTCTTGGAAATTGCCAAGGTTGCTGCGGTTTCCGGTATCGGCTTTTGTGCAGACGGTTTTGTCCGACTGTCCTATGCAACTTCTATGAAAAATATCGAAGAAGGCTTAAATCGCATTGAAAAATTCTTAAAAAAAGGATTTTAATACAAAATTTTTTGTGTTGCAACCGAATTGAATATGTGATATAATAAAACAGACGGGAGAAATGTTCCGTCTGTTTTTTGAAAGAAGGAATGATTATGAAATTATCAGAACAAAGAATCGGGGTAATCGGTGCGGGGAATATGGCTTCTGCCATTGTAAAGGGTTTAGTGGGCAGAATTTCTCCCGGTCAGATTACAGTAAGCGACCGGTCAGAAGAAAAGTTACAGGAAATATCGGAATTTGGTGTGAACACAACCTGTGATAACTGTCAGGTAGCGAAACAATCTGATGTGATTATTTTAGCAGTAAAGCCCAATATTTATCCTTTTGTTTTAGAAGAAATTAAGGAATTTTCGGATAAGCTGTATCTTACCATAGCACCGGGTCTGTCTATTTCTTACATCAAAGGCTTTTTTAAAAAGCCTGTTCGGGTCATCAGGACGATGCCCAATATGCCTGCTCAGGTCAATAAGGGCATGACGGTTTATACTTATGATTCATCTGTATCTGAGGAAGATGCAGATTTGGGACGGGAAATTCTTTCTTGTCTTGGAGATTGTGTCTATCTGGAAGAAAAACTGTTAAATGCTGCGGTTGCGGTAAACGGAAGTGCTCCTGCTTATGTTTTTATGATGATTGAAGCCATGGCAGATGCAGCAGTGTTGACAGGAATTCCCCGTGAGGAGGCTTATGTTCTGGCAGCAAAAACCATTGAAGGCTCTGCGGCAATGGCGGCACAAACCCGTATTCATCCTGCTAAATTAAAGGATATGGTTTGTTCCCCGGGGGGAACCACCATTGAGGCAGTCAAGGTATTGGAACAAAGGGGATTCAAAGCAGCTTTGATGGATGCAATGAAAAGCTGTTCAGATAAATCAGAGGCAATGAGTAAATAAAAGGGATATACATCTTGTCCTCCTTCATAAAATAGGGTATCTGTTTTAGATAGGTGGGACAAATTTGAAACGATTGATAGGACAGTACATTGCAAGGAACTGTGTTTTGTTAATCATTTTAATAACAGCTCTTGTATTGGGGCTGATTTTAGGATGCAGCTGCTTTGATAACATTGGAAACGAAGAGGAATTACGGGAGTTTTTGGGTGTTTTTTTTACCACACTGTCACAGCCGGAGAAGATTTCTTTCGGAGAGTTGTTTCATAAATCTGTGTTGCAGACTGTATCTTTGTCAGGACTTCTCTTGATTAGTGGTTTTTCTTTATTTGGCATTGGTGCGATTCCGTTTTTGGTGTGGTACAAGGGCTTTGCCGCCGGCTTTACGGCAATGGTATTTTTTCGCCTGTACGGAATGAAGGTGATTCCTTTTATATTTATGGGGATTTTACCTTCAGCGGTGATTTGGGTTCCTTTTTTACTGATAGGAGCATTGGAGTGTACCAAAACCTCCTTTTTCATTTTGGATTGTTGCCGCAAAAACCGAACGGGGAAAGGATTTCGGCAAGTGTTTTTACAGCTTATTACCGTGATGGCTTTTTGCACGGTGGGATTGCTGATTGCGGGAATGGTTGATGTGTATCTTGTTCCCAAATTGTTGGGACTGATTTCAAATTTGTATGGATAGAGGTGCAGAAATGGAAGAATATATGGCTGAATTTTTCACCTTTTTAAAAGAAAAAAAAGGAGCATCTGCCAGTACGATGGAATCTTATGGCAGGGATTTGAATGCCTATCTTCGTTTTTTAACAAGGGAACGGATTGATGATTTGTTGGGCGTGAACCGAAAAACGGTGGAGCGGTATTTATCAGAGTTGTCTGCTCAGGGAAAGGCAGGAACAACGGTGGCAAGAAATCTTTCCTCCCTACGTTCCATGTACCAGTATTTTACAGATAAAGGGAATTTGGAAACGAATCCGACTTTGGGGTTACATATTGACAGAGGTGAGA